>RFIZ01000181.1 GCA_003695105.1 Fidelibacterota bacterium | reverse complement strand
GTTCATACATTTCGCTCTCGGAAAAATGAACATCCTTGAACGGGCCATCCTGAATCTTGTTGACTGCGTCAGCCAGCATCATGGTAATCACCGGAACCCGTTCACAGTGACCGCCCGTGTACTTGGACTTGGCATCAATGGCGGTGGCGATCAATTTGATGAAGGATTCGAACAGAACTTCCAAATCCCGGATCAGGTTTTTATTGGTAATGGCCACGGCCGCCTGCGAGGCCAGTCCTTCCACCAATAATTGAATATCGGGAGAAAAGGGGATGGTTTCGCCGGTGCGGGGATGCTGGGCGTTCAACAATTGCAGGACACCGATGATTTCATTTTCGTGGTTTTTCAAGGGCACAGTGAGAAAGGATTTGGACCGGTAACCGGTCTTGGCGTCAAAAGCCTTGGTCCCGGAAAAATCAAATCCCTCCTCCTCATAGGCATCCTTGATGTTGACCGTTTTCCCCGTCAATCCCACGTAGGCGGCAATCATATTGTAATTGGGTGAGCCGTCATCCTTGTACAATTTCACCGGATAGAAGGGAATCTCCTTGCCGGAGGTCCCTCCCATGTGAAAGTTGAGAGAGTCGGTCATCATAATTTCGAACCGCAACCGGTTGTCATCGGTGCGCATGTAGAGAGTGCCTCCGTCGGCGTTGGACAATTGTTTGGCTTCCACCAGAATCATTTCCAACAGCTGATTCATATCTTTTTCCCGGGACAGAGCCAGTCCAATTTCGGCATGCCGCTGAATTCGCCCTTCCAGCTGTTGAATATAACTCCGGATTGCTTCCGGGCATTCATTCACCAGTTGATGAATCTCTTCCTGGGTGAGTTTTAGGTCCTGATGATTCGTTTTTCCCATGGATTACCTCAGTTTCAATGACTATCTCTCCCCCGCAGCCTACCAAGCTGGAAAACAGTTTACAAGTAAAGTGCTATGAATGGCAGTATTTTTCATCAGACAGGTCCCCTGCCCTAGCCGCCTCTTTTCTTCTCTCTCCAGATGCCCGTATATTTCCGGTTGTAGTTTTCAACGCCTGTCATGAAATCCTCATCACCTCCCGTCTACCGGCGCATGCTGTCCCTGGTCCTGCGATACTGGGTGTACATCCTGGGCTCCACCACCGCGGCGGTCTTGTATGTGGCCTTCAACAGCATTTCGGTCTGGTTCACCGCTTCTCTCATCAACAGTATCCTATCCGATTTCGACCGGCTCTGGGCCGAACACCAGGAACTGGTCGCTGCCGCTTCTCGGACGGTGAACCAACAGTTGCGATTGTGGACCGACCAGCTCCTGCTGAAGCCGACCGCCATCGATACCTTGTATGCCCTCTGTATTGCCATCGTGGTCGTCTTCGCCCTGAAAAATGTATTCCTGTACCTGAAAAACATTCTCATGACGCAGGTACAGACCAAATTGATTACTTTCCTCCGGAATCGGATCTACGAACACCTTCAGACCCTCTCCCTGTCCTATTTCAAACGGCATCCCGCCGGAGTGATCACATCGATTCTAATCACCGACGTGGGCAATATGCGACAGGCCATGACCACTACCTTTCAGGGATTGCTGGTGGAACCGCTGAATATTCTTTCCTTCATTGTCCTGATGTTCATCATCTCACCCAAGCTGACCGTGCTGGCCGGTATCGTGCTGCCCTTATCCGCCGTGATGTTGATGGCAATTGGGCAGAGCATTCGCCGCAAGTCCCGCCGCACAGCCGTCAAGATCGCCAGTATCACCAACATCATCACCGAAACCCTGGGCGCCATCCGGATCGTCAAAGCCTTTGTCATGGAACGGTACGAAATCGACCGTTTCCGGGAGCAGACCCACCAATACTACCGTTTGATCATGCGTCGTGCCCGGCTGAATCACGTGGCCACACCCCTGACCGAAACACTGGGTGTCATCGTGGGGGCCGTTTTACTCTGGATCGGCGGGCGGGACGTGCTGGTGACCCACACCCTCACGTCGGAAGATTTCATCCGCTTTATCCTGTTGATGTTCAGCACCATTACCCCGATCCGGAAACTGGGTCGCATCAATCTCCAGCTTCAGGCCGGCATGGCTTCGGCGGAACGGGTATTCACCATTCTGGACACCCGGGATCAAATTGTGGAACCGGCCAACCCGGTCCGATTGGAGGAATTCCATTCGGGAATCGAATTGTCCCGGGTCTCCTTCCGGTATCAGGATGGCCAGGATTGGGTCCTGCGGGACGTGTCTTTTTCCATTCCCAAGGGAAAAGTCATTGCTCTGGTAGGGGCCAGTGGTGCCGGAAAATCTACCATCGCCGATTTGATTCCCCGCTTCTATGACGTCACCGAAGGAGCCATTCGGGTGGACGGAACGGACGTCCGGGAGTGCTCCCTGGACTCCCTGCGGCGATTGATCGGGATCGTGAATCAGGAAACCATCTTGTTCAACGACACCATCCGGAACAACATTGCCTATGGCGTGGCGGAAGTCCCGGATGAGGCCGTCTGGGAAGCCGTTCGGGCCGCCAATGCCCTGGAATTCATTGAGCCACTCCCGGAGGGGTTGCATACGGTGGTCGGGGAACGCGGCACTAAATTTTCCGGGGGTCAGAAACAGCGGATCGCCATCGCCCGGGCCATTCTGAAAAATCCCCCCATCCTGATTCTGGACGAAGCCACCTCCTCGCTCGATACGGAATCAGAATACAAAGTGAATCAGGCCATCCAGCAATTGATGGAAGATCGTACCGTACTGGTGATCGCCCACCGGCTGTCCACGGTCCAGCATGCCGATGAAATCATCGTTCTGGATCACGGCCGGATCGACAGCCGGGGCCGCCATCAGGAGCTGTACCAACAGGGAGGATTGTACCAGAAATTGTATGATCTCCAATTCAAACCCTGAGCGCATTGCTGTTCCCGGAATTCTCCCGGTTTTCTGGCTCGAATGCCGTAATTTTTTTAGCTTGAATTCCCGAAAATTCCAGCGTTTTACCATTCATCCATAACCATGCAAACATGAGGCCAACATGACCATCCCTCCCTCCCAAGGTAAAGTAGGCGTCCTGATTCCCGGAATGGGAGCCGTTGCCAGCACCTTTATCGCCGGTGTCTATGCCGTCCAGAAAGGATTGGGTCAACCCATCGGTAGTATGACTCAGATGGGAACCATCCGGTTGGGAAAACGAACCGAGAACCGAGTTCCTCTCATCAAAGATTTCGTTCCTCTGGCTGACCTGGAGAACCTGGAGTTCATGGGCTGGGACATCAACCGGGAAACGCTCTATGATATCTGTCTTCGCGTGGGTGTGCTGGAACGGTCGCTGGTGGAGGAATTGAAGACCCCTCTGAGTCAATTGGAAGTATTGCCGGCTGTCTTCGATCCCCGCTTCGTCCGACGCCTGGAAGGATCCTGGGTGAAAAAGGGGGAGACCAAAATGGATCTGGCGGAACAGGTCATGGACGATATCCGCCGGTTTATCGAAGACCGGGGTACTACGGCCAATGTCATGATCTGGTGTGGTAGTACCGAAATCTATTTGACGGAGAAAGCAGTACATAGGTCCCTGGAGACCTTCGAAACCGGTTTACGAAACAACGATCCCGATATTTCTCCCAGTATGATATATGCTTATGCGGCACTCAGGTTGGGCATCCCCTTCGCCAACGGCACTCCCAGTCTCACCACCGATATCCCGGCCTTACTGGAACTGGCCAACAGCACGGGTACTCCCCTGGCGGGAAAAGATTTCAAAACCGGACAGACCCTGATGAAAACTATCCTGGCACCGGGAATCAAGGCCCGTCAGCTGGGGATCAACGGCTGGTTTTCCACCAACATTCTGGGCAACCGGGACGGGGAAGTCCTGGATGATCCCGATGCCTTCAAAACCAAGGAAGTCAGCAAACTGGGCGTGCTGGATTACATTCTCCAACCGGACCTCTACCCCGAACTCTACCGCGATTTTTATCACAAAGTCCGCATCAACTACTACCCGCCCCGGGGCGACAACAAGGAAGGCTGGGACAATATCGATATCTTCGGCTGGTTGGGCTATCCCATGCAGATCAAAATCGATTTCCTCTGCCGGGACAGTATTCTGGCGGCGCCCATTGTACTGGACCTGGTGTTGTTTCTGGATCTGGCCAAACGAGCCGGGATGAAGGGGATCCAGGAATGGCTGTCCTTCTATTTCAAAAGTCCCATGACCCTGCCGGAACTCTACCCGGAACATGATCTCTTCGTTCAACTGGCGAAGTTGAAGAACACCCTGCGCCACCTCATGGGCGAAACCCTGATCACCCATCTGGGACTGGATTATTACGAAGACTGACCCTTGAAACTGGTGATCATCGCCGCCGGGGAGGGATCGCGGATTCGCAGTCGCACCGGGGCCAGACCCAAATGCCTAATGGAAATCGGCGGTCGCACGCTGCTTCAGCATCTGATCGAAAACGCTGTGGAAGTCGGGTGCACCGGAGTGGTGGTGGTCACCGGCTATCGGCAGGAAGACCTGAAAACCTACCTTCACTCCCGTTCCTGGGACCTCCCGGTGGAGACGGTGTACAACCCCGACTGGCGCCGCGCCAACGGAATCAGCGTCTTTACCGCCAGGGAGTTGATCCCCACCGGCGAGTCCTTTTTATTGAGCATGAGCGATCACTATTACGAAGCCGAATTACTCCGGGAAATAAAAAACCGCGGGTCCGCCGGATTGGTGGCCCAGGTGGCACTGGATTTTCGCCTCGATCAAATTTTCGATATGGACGACGCCATGAAAGTCCAGGTTGATTCGACACCACCTCACATCATCCGGGCCATGTCCAAACAATTGGCCCGGTTTCAGGCCGTGGACTGTGGTGTATTCCATTGCACACCTGAATTCTTTTCCGTGTTGGAAACAGCTCAGGCCCGGGGCCGGGACAGCCTGTCCGACGCCTGTAATCTCCTGATCCCGGAGGGGACCCTGGGTGGCGTCGATATCGGTGATCGTTTCTGGATCGATCTGGATATCCCCGCGGCTCTGGACTACCTGAATCGACGATTACTCCAGTCCTGATGAGCGACCGGCTGCCCATCTATTATTTCGCCAATCAGGTGTACCAGTATTCCTTTGCCAAAGCGGTGTATCAGCGGCTGGGGGGGACTTTTCTGGTGCGCTACCGGCACCGGAAATGGCGCTTTCAATGGTATTTGCGGAAATCTCAGCGGGAAAAATTTTCCCTGCCCGGGTTTGATTCCTTACCGGCCGTACGAGTTCACCCGGATCACAAACGCCCCCTGCCGGATCCCGGGTTATACCTGTCCAATAGCAATTCCCGTTTACATGTGTCCCATCCGGAGAGTAAAACCATTTTCATGGGCCACGGTACCGGTGACAAACCCTATGGCGGTGATGAAAAAAACCTGCTGACCTACGACTACCATTTTATTGCCGGTCCCAAACACCTGGAAAAACTGCGGGACAGCCGACTGGAAATACCCGAGGAGAAATGCATTCCCATCGGAAATCCCCGGTTCGATGAATACGTGAACGGCACCATCGACCGGAAGGCGTACCGGCGGTACCTGGGCATTCGTGATACGGAACGAAAGACCGTATTGTATGCACCTACCTGGGAATGGGGGAATGGTACCCTGCATCAGTTGGTCAAACCTCTGATCCGGGAATTGACTCCCGAATACAATCTGATCGTCCGGCCTCATTATTTCGACCGGAAGTACATTTACCGTTATCGTCTCTGGGCCGAACGCCGGGGATTTCAGCATGTCTATTGGTCCAATCCGGCCAACATTCTCACCAACGACACCATGTATGACTTTGCCCTTTCCGACTGCCTGATCAGCGATACGTCCTCGATTCTGTATGAATACCTCATCACCCGGAATCCCATCATCGTGATCGAAAACCAGTATACCGGTGGTCATCACATGCCGCCGGAAATGGATATTCATTCCATTGCTCGGCATGTAGATCTTGCCACAGCCCGGCGGGTACGCTCCGTCCTGGATGCGAGTTGGACCAATCATTCCCGGGCCGACTATGAAGCTCTGCTATCCAATTGTTTCTATTTCAATGATGGAAAAAGTGTGGATCGGGTGGTGGAATTTTGCCAAACTTTACGGTGGCCCCAATCCGGATAGGACTCTGGAATAGCAGTGAAAATTCTGTTTGACAGTTACCATTTATATCATTTCCCCCAGTTTGAACCGGTGGTCAAACTCCTGTCCGCCCAATCCGATATCCAACTCTATTTCTCCCACGCCAGCGGAATTCCGGCCGCCGAAAAGGAGATTTTATCTACCGTCTTTCAGCGATTTCCCGGTGAAGTCATTACAGCCGATTCCGAAGAACAACGGGCTGACCGCATTCGCCGGTTGGAGCCGGATGTATTCCTCTGCGGCTGGTCCCGCTATCCCCTGAATGAGTTTGTGCCGCCGCGCACCTGGGTAGGAATGATCTACCATGGAATTGGGGTGAAACCCTCCTACTGGCGCGATCACAACCACCGTCTGGACGTACGATTCGTGGAAGGCCCGCTCCGGCTGCGGCAACTTCAGCAACGGCGACTCCCCGGAGAACTGATCCTTACGGGATACGCCAAACTGGATCCCCTCTTCAACGGGTCCCTCGACGAACCGTTTCACCCCTCTCTCCGGGAATCCACTGCAAAGCCCCTCCTTCTATACGCCCCTACTTTCTATCCCAGCTCCCTGGAAAAGTTCGGAATGAAGTTGGGAGATTTGACTCAGGATTATCAGGTCATTCTTAAATTACATATGTGGACCTATTTCCTGGATGAATGGAGCGGGATTTCATTGAAAAGACAGCGCCGGCTGGCGGAAAAACTGGCCCGGAAATTCAACCATATCACCCTCCTCGGCCCAGAAGTATACAACATTGTACCCTATTATGCGCTGGCCGACATATTGCTCACCGAAGCTTCTTCCACGATCTATGAAATGATGGCTTTGAACAAACCGGTAGTTGTGGCTGATTTTTACCGGTTGCGTCTGTCTCATCAGCTGTTCCGCAAGCGGATCTATCAGCGGCGCCTGGATCGGGAAATGTCCCAGGAAATGACGGATTTCTGTTTCCATCTGGCCGAACCGCAACAGTTACCGGCCGTTTTACAGGAGGCTTTCACCGCCAACGACCGCTATGACGACCTGCGGAAACAATACCAGCAGGACATGCTGTATCGTCTGGATGGTCGGGCTTCCCATCGCATCGTCCAGGCCATTCAGCGCCATTTCCACCCGGAATCATGAAATCCCGTTACCTCCTGTTCGTCACCCAGACCTATTCCTTCTCCATCCTGGAACCGGTGGCGGACGTCCTGCGAACGGACCCGGAATCGGAATTCCGTTGGACGGTGGCCGGAAGAGCCCGTCAGGAAGGTCCACCAGACCCCGGCCTGGAACTCTCGGCTGTGATGGACTGGAACCCCGATTTCATCCTCGTCCCGGGAAATGTTGTCCCCTATTGGTGGCCGGGTAGGAAGATTCAGGTCTTTCACGGTCTGGGTGAGGAAAAAAAAGGCCATTACCGGATCACGGGCTTTTTCGATCTGTATTGCACCCCCGGGCCCCATGTGACCCGCACCTTTTTGGAGCTGCGAAAACATCATCCTTATTTCCTGGTGGCGGAAACCGGCTGGCCCAAACTGGATCGCCTCCATCTCACCGATTTGCGACCCCGCCGAAAACGGGAGTTGGGACTGGACCCGGACCAGCCGGTGATCCTCTATGCGCCTACATTCAGTCCCAAACTCACCTCGGCACCGGACCTGTTCCCGGAAATCCAGCGACTCCAGGAAAAGGAGTATCAATGGATCATCAAGTTCCATCCCCTCATGAATGCGGATTGGATCCGGACCTATCAAACTCTGGCCTCGTCCCGGTGTGTGTTTCCCTCCACCGATGATATCCTCCCGCTCATGGAGGCGGCGGATATTCTGGTGACCGATACCAGTTCGGTGGCCTATGAATTTCTGTTGCTGGATCGTCCCATCGTTACCTTTCGCGCCCGGGCGCGGCAGGAGAAGGGAATTGATATTTCCCTGCCGGAAGACCTGGAAGGCGCTATCACCCGCAGCCTGCTGGACCCGGAAGAATTGGCGTCCGTCCGACGGGAGATCCGGGAGGAGCTGCACCCCTATCTGGACGGAGCTTCTTCCCGCCGGCTGCTGGACACCATTCGCCGGCTTCAGCACTCCGGAGCATTCACAGCCCTGCCGAAAAAACCAGCCAACTGGTGGCGGAAATGGCAGTTAAGACGATGGTTTCGGGATGCGCGTCCTGTTTGAATGCGAACACGGCTATTATTGGCCCCAGTTTGCTCCCGTGGCCCGGGAGTTGCTCCGACGGCCCGGCTATGAGGTAGCCCTTTCCCGGCCCGTTGATCGATCGACAGAAGACCTGGCACCCCTCCGCCTCGACCCTCTAAGCGCCCAGTTGGTCCACCTGAAAGCCGCGAGGGAACCGGAACGCCTGCGGAGGATCAGGGACTGGGATCCGCAGTGGATCTTTATCGGCAACAAACATACCTTCACCCGGTTGAAACGACCCCACAACCGGGTCATTATGATCTACCACGGCATCGGACTGAAACAATCCTATTACCGGGATCTTCCCCGTGGCATCGATGCAGTAGCCGTAGAATCCCCCCATAGGATGGACCTGTTGCGGGCCCGGGGATTCCGGGACGAACAATTGATCCTCACCGGGTTCACCAAACTGGACGATTTACCCCCCCTCACTGCGGAACAGCGCACCGACATTCTGGAGCGGCTGGGTCTGAACCCGGACCAACCCGCCGTCTTGTATGCCCCCACTTTCTATCCCTCTTCCGTGGAAACCATCCTTCCCTGGCTGGCCGACCAGCCTCCCCGGGAACAATGGATTGTGGCTTTGCACGCCTTTAGCTGGACCCGGAACAAGTATCGCCGTCAGCGGCAATGGGCGGAGCGGTTACGCTCCAGTCCCGGGGTCCGGGTACTCCTGCCCGGTGAACAGTCCCTCCTGTCCATCCTGCCGGGAACCGATCTGCTGGTCACGGATATTTCTTCCGTTCTCTTCGAATATCTGGCGCTGAACCGTCCCATCATTCATTTTTTGAAGTTGCGGTTGCGGTGGAAACATCGCTGGCTGCCCTGGATTCTCCGGCGTCGTCTGGATTTGGACCGTCTGGAAGCCGTAGATTTTTCCGTGCCCGTGGACCAGATCGGTGATCTGTATTCCATGGTGGAAGATCAACTGCAACACCCGGACCGGCTGAAATCCCGGAGGGACCGGGCGATTCGGCGTTATTTGTATCGCGTGGATCGCCAGGCGGCAAAACGGTTAATCGATTCTCTGGAATCAAGGTATAGGAACTCTCGATCATGAACAAAGCACTGATCCTGGCCGCCGGTGTTTCCCGGCGCCTCTATCCCCTGACCTACGATACCCCCAAAACACTCCTTTCCCTGGGAGACCAACGGATCATTGACTACCAGATACAGGCCCTGGAGAAAGCCCGGATCCTGGATTGCGTCGTCATCACCGGCTATTACCGGGAACGACTGGAGCGGTACCTGCTCACTCATTATCCCGAAGTCCGGTTCCAGTTTATCGTCAACCATCATTTTTTTGAAACCAACACGGCCTATTCCGTACGGCTGGCTCAGGAGGCTTTTCAGAACCAGGAAACCATGGTTTTGATGAACGCCGACGTCCTGTTTCCTCCCGATTTGCTGTTTCGGGTTTTGGAAGCTCCAACACCCACCACACTGGCGGTGGATATCAAACCCTGCGGAACCGAAGAAGTGAAAGTGATCGAGGGCGGGGACCAGCGCATTGTGGCCATCGGAAAAAAACTGATCGAGGAGAATGCACTGGGTGAATTCATCGGTGTGGCCAAACTGGCTCCGGATTTCGTCCAACAATTCTTCCGGTCGCTGGATCATTTGATTGAGGCCGGCGGGGACGCCGATTATTTTGAAGCGGCTCTGCATCCGTTGTTGAAAGATCATTCCGTCCATTATGTGAACGTGAGTGATTTTCCCTGCCTGGAAATCGATTTTGCCGAAGATCTGGAGCAGGCCCGGCAGCTGGCCCGTGAATGGCCTGAATAATGCGGTGAACCTCCATCCCTTCCGCGGCTGGCGCTACCATCCCGGCATCATCCGGGATTTTTCCCGGGTCATTTCTCCGCCCTATGACGTGATGACGGACCAGGAAGCCCGGGAGATCCAACGTTCCCGGCCCTACCATTTTTCAAAGGTGATTCGCCCCCAGGCACCCCGGTCCGAAAAATACCGCCTGGCTGCTGATCTTCTACGCACCTGGCAGGAGGAACATATTATGATCCGGGATCCGGAGCCGGCGTTGTATTTCCTTTCCCAGGAATTT
>RFIZ01000180.1 GCA_003695105.1 Fidelibacterota bacterium | reverse complement strand
GATCACTGATCCTCTGGCCCCCGAGGGGCTGCGCCTGCTGGAGGAAAAGGGATTCGAACCTCGGGTATTGGCCGGAAAAGAGGAGGCAGACTTTGGCGACCTTCTCTCCCGGGCCGTGGGATGGATCGTCAGAAGCGGCACCCGGGTGGAGGAACAGGATTTGAACCAGGCCCCCCGGCTGAGAGTGATCGGCCGCGCCGGAGTGGGACTGGATAACATCGACACCGATGCGGCAGCTGCCCGGGGTATTGCGGTGGTGAATACGCCGGAGGCCAATTCTTTGGCCGTGGCGGAACATACCGTGGGACTGATGCTGGCGCTGGCCCGGCATCTGCCCTTTGCCGATCGGGATCTGCGGGCCGGAAACTGGGATCGAAGCCGCTGGGTGGGAGTCGAAGTAGCCGGTAAAACCGCCGGCATCATTGGAATGGGGAAAATCGGGAGTCTGGTAAAGGACCGGCTCTCTGCTTTCGGCATGAAAATACTGGTCACCGATCCCTTTCTGGAGAAGGAAGGCCGGGACTTCCGTCTGGTTCCCCTGGAAACCCTCCTCTGCCAAGCCGATTTTATCTCGATTCACGTTCCTCTGACTCCCGACACTCGCCGCCTGTTGACCCGGAAAGAAATCAACCTGATGAAACCGGGGGCCTATCTGATCAACGTGTCCAGGGGAGGCATTATCGATGAAACGGCGTTGGCGGAAGCTCTGCAGGCCGGCAAACTGGCCGGAGCCGCCGTGGATGTGTTCTGTGAAGAACCTCTGCCGGAGCAGGCTGCGCTCCGGCAGGCGCCCCGCTGTTTGCTGACGCCCCATCTGGGCGCATCGACCCGGGAAGCAAAACTGCGGGTCTCGACGGAAATTTGTGCCCGTGTGGTAGAGATCTTGCAGCAGTCTCCGGTTCCGTAAATCCCGGAAAAAAGTGTTGCTCATTGTGGGTGGACCAATTTAGACTGAGTTCCACCACCTGAGAAGCAGAATCAAAACATTTCGACCATTAGGAATATGAGGTACATCGATGTCAAAGCTCTGGGATGATCTGAAAAAAAATATGAAAGAATGGAGCAACGTGGCGGTTGAAAAGGCGGAGGAAGTCAGCAAAATCGCCGTTGCCAAAACCGAGGAATTGACCCGGATCAGTAAAATTAAGATCGAGATTCATCAGGTGCAAAAGGACCTGGAGTCGGCTTATCAAAGTCTGGGGCATTGGATCGAAGAAAAACATCCGGCCCATGCCAAACTGGCGTTGTTCAAAGACGATCATTTTCAGGACCTGATGAAGCGGATTCGGGACATGAAGGATTCCGTGGCTGCCAAAGAGGCCGAAATTGCCCGTATCCGCGAAGAATCCGGTCTGGAGGAAGCCGGACCTCAGGAGGAACCGCCGGCGACTCCCGAAGGAGAAGAATCCGCCGATTCCGGGAAGGAGGACTAGAGGGTTTTCGGTTGTAAATCCTTTATGGAACCCTTAAAATTCAACCTAATTTTTCTGCCATCATGAAACGCCGAAACAGTCCATACAGGTACATCTTTCAGGCAGAGTCCGACCAGCGTGTACGCCAATACCATTTCACCTTTGGAAAAGTGGTCAGCACTGTGTTGGTGGGGTTTGTACTCCTGGCGGCCGGATTGTACTTCAGTGCGGACATTCTGGGCGATTTTGTGTATAAAACCCGGCTTCAGGATATCGAAAATAAATACAAATCCCTGGCCAATACCCTGAACTCCATCCAGTCGCAGGTACAGGAGTTGGACACCCAGATTGCGGATATCGAAGAAAAGGACAAGGCCGTCCGGCTCTATGCCGATCTTCCCGGCATTGACGAAGATGTCAGGGACCTGGGTGTGGGAGGCGTGAAACTGGAGCATCCATCCGGCCTGGCGGGGCCGGCACCGGATCTGGCTGCGAAAATATCCGACCTGGAACTCAATGTGGATCAATTGAGCCGGAAGGTAAAGTTGGAGCTGGCCAGCTACCGGACCATTTATGACAAAGTAAAGGAAAATGCCGATATCCTGAAGAACATTCCCAGCATCCGGCCCGTATACGGAGGCTATCTGAATTCTCCCTTTGCCTATCGAATCGATCCGTTCGACGGCAAACGTCGTTTCCATTATGGTCAGGATTTTTCCGTTCCCCCGGGTACCCCCGTGTACGCGACGGCAGATGGCGTCGTCCAGCAGGCCCGCTATCGGGGCGGTTTTGGGAAAACGGTTAAATTAAATAACGGGAACGGCTATTCCACCATTTATGCCCACCTATCCCGGATCACCGTGAAATACGGCCAAAAAGTGAAACGGGGTGACATCATCGGCTATTCCGGGAATACGGGACGATCCACGGGTCCCCACCTCCATTATGAAGTGCATTATTACGGCACTCCCCAGAATCCGTTGGATTATTTTTTCAGCGGATATCTGAAATAATCCCCCCGGCAGACAGCATGTCAAAATCCTTTTTTATTGAAACCTATGGTTGCCAGATGAATGTAGCCGATTCGGAACTGGTGACCGGTCTGTTGCAGCAGGAAGGGTATACTCCCACCGACGATATTGATACGGCCGATGCCATTTTCGTCAATACCTGCGCCATCCGGGAACACGCCGAAGAGAAGGTCCATTCCCGTTTGGGAACTTTCCAGAAAATCAAACAGCGCCGACCGGACGTCATCATCGGTGTCCTGGGTTGTATGGCCCAAAACTTGAAGAATGATTTACTGGAGAACAAACCCTATGTGGACGTCATCCTGGGGCCTGATTCCTACCGTCATCTGCCGGACATTCTGCAGCGGAACCAGCAGCAGGACCACGTAGTGGATACGCGCCTGTCCCGGTTTGAGGTGTATGACGATTTGTTTCCCAGCCGCCAGGAGGGGATCAACGCCTGGATCTCCATCATGCGGGGATGTGATAAATTCTGTACGTTTTGTATCGTTCCCTTCACCCGGGGGCGGGAACGGTCCCGGTCGGTGGACAGTATCGTGGCCGAAGCCCGTCAGGCCGTGGCGGAGGGGTTCGTCGAAATCACCTTGTTGGGCCAAAACGTGAATTCCTATCGCCACGGGAATGCGGCGTTCCCCGAATTGCTGGAGGCGGTGGCAGCCGTCCCCGGGCTACGGCGTCTGCGGTACACCTCTCCTCATCCCCAGGACGTGACCGAAGAATTAATCCGGGTCATGGCGGCAAATCCCGTGGTTTGTAATTCCATTCACTTTCCCCTCCAGTCAGGGTCCGACCGCATCCTGAAACGCATGAATCGTACCTACACCCGGAAGCATTTTTTGGACCTGGTGCAACGCATGCGGGACCTCATTCCGGAGATAGGAATCACCACCGATATCATCGTCGGATTTCCGGGAGAAACGGAAGCCGATTTCGAAGACACTCTGTCGGTGATGGAAACGGTAAAATTCGATTCGGCCTATACGTTCAAATATTCTCCCCGGCCCTACACCAAGGCCGCGGACTATACCGATCAGGTACCGGAAGAGGTCAAATCCCGGCGTTTGGAGACTCTGATTGCGGTCCAGAAACGTCACACGCTGGAACAAAACCTGAAAATGGTGGGAAAGGTGGTGGACGTTTTGGTGGAAAAAGAGAGTAAAAAGTCTGACCGGCAATGGGCCGGCAGGACTGACAACAATAAATGGGTCATGTTTGACAAAGGAACGGCCCGGATACGGGACCTGGTGCCGGTCCGGATTACGGCCGCCACGGGGGTGGTGTTACACGGAGAATTACAGGAAGGGTGAGGGAAGGATGAGACTCGTCAAAATTTTTGCGTTGATTGCGTTTATTATCCTGTTGTTGATGTTTTTTCTGAAAAACAACCAGCCGGTGGCCATTGATCTGGTTTTTAAACAGTATGACCAGTTGTCCGTATCTTTCGTGATGTTGGGGGCACTCACACTCGGTATCCTGATCGGCTACGGGGCGACGTTGATGACGGTCTGGACCTTACGGGCGGAGAACCGGGCCATGCGGAAAAAAATCAAAGAAATGGGCGAGGAATTAAACGATTTACGCAATGTGGCCATCGATGAAGAACTTTCCGAGGGTGAGGAAGGGGAGTAGCATTTGGATGTATTGATCTACGCAGTCCTGTTCCTGGCCGTGGCCGGCAGTGTGGCCTACTGGACAACCCGGCGGACCCGTAGCCGACAATTCAAACCGTCCCTCTACACCGAAGCCCTCACCGCCATCATCCGCGGTGACCGGGCCGTGGCGATCCAGAAACTCATCGAAACCGTCAAACACAATTCGGAACACATCGATGCGTATATCCATCTGGGAAATCTGTACCGGGAAGAGAATCCCGCCCAGGCCGTGAAAATTCACCAATCTCTGACGGTTCGTCCCAACCTGCCGAAAGCGACCCAGGTCCTGATTCATCAGGAATTGGCGCGGGATTACCATCGCCTGGAGGACTATCCCCGGGCAAAACGGGAGGCAGAAGCCATCCTGCGGTTGGAAAAACGGAACCTGTGGGCCACTCGATTCCTGCTGCAAATCGCCGAAGAAACACGGGATTGGCAGGAGGCGGTACGACTGGGAAAACTTTATCAACGATTGATCAATGCGTCCGATAATCGCAAACTGGCGGAATATGAGTGCCGGAGGGGACGGGATCTGCTCCGGCAG
>RFIZ01000179.1 GCA_003695105.1 Fidelibacterota bacterium | reverse complement strand
GGTCAGGGCCGACTCCCGGCTGTCGGCCAGGCCGCCCTGCAAAACGAGTACGGAGGACAGTTCCAGAGTCAGGGCGCGGGTGTCCCGGGGACCCTGCCCCCGGAGGCAGTCCACCGCTTCCAGGACTTCGCACCAGATGCCGGCGGCCCGGCCCAGGGGCTGGTCCATGTTGGAATAAAGAATGTCCGTGCGTACGCCGAAGGCCTCGCCAATGGCCTGGAGCCGGGACCCCAGGGCGCGCCCCTGCTCCAGCGTCTGCATGAAAGCGCCGCTGCCCACCTTCAGATCAATCACCAATCCCCGGATGCCTTCGGCGATTTTTTTGCTCATGATGGAAGCCCCGATCAGGGGGATGGATTCCACCGTTCCGGTCACGTCCCGGAGGGCATACAATTTTTTGTCGGCGGGACAGATGTGGGCCGTCTGTCCGATCATACCGATGCCGACCTCTTCCACCAGTTCCCGGAACCGGGGCAGGGATTGGTCGACGGAAAACCCGGGGATCGATTCCAGTTTGTCCAAGGTTCCGCCGGTATGACCCAGGCTGCGGCCGCTGATCATGGGAATGGCCAGTCCCACGCTGGCCAGGAGCGGTCCCAGGACCAGGGACACCTTGTCGCCCACGCCGCCGGTGCTGTGCTTGTCACAGGGGAAGGCCGGCAGATGGCTGAAATCCATCCGTTCGCCGGACGCGATCATGAGATCGGTCAGGGTAATGTTTTCCTCCAGGGACATACCCTGAAAGAAGACCGCCATGAGGAAGGCGGCCATCTGGTAATCGGGGAGGGTTCCCTCCACGTAGGACTGAATCAGCCAGGCCAGTTCTTCCCGGTCCAGGGCCCGGCCGGAGCGTTTTTGAATGATGAGTTCACTGGGTATCATGCGTCCACCGTCTTGCGTTTGAAAAATGTCCATTGGGGCCAGGGTATCCGGAAGGGAGTGCGTTCCCGGACGGTGTGCAGGGTGAGGTACCCGCCGACGATCAGCAGCAGGACATTGGGTGTCCACATGCCCACGGCCGGGCTCACCAGGTTCCGGTCCGCCATTTCCTCCCCGCCGATCAGGAAAATGTAATAGATCATGAAAAAGCCGAAACTGAGGGAGGTCCCCACTACAAAGCCTCCCTTTTTGGCCAGCACGCCCAGGGGGGTTCCCACCAGCACGAACACCAGGCAGGCGAAGGGCAGGGAGAATTTTTTGTGAATTTCCACATCGTAGCGGTTGTAGGATTTGGAGTAACTGGCAATGAGATTGTATTCGTTGGCGATGCGCCGGGAGAGGGTTTTCAAATGCCGCTGGCGTTTCCGTTTCTGGTTGTCGGACAGGGTGGAGTCGCGGTCCGTGGCCTGGCGGGCGGCGGTGATCAGCTCCTGAGCCGCCCGGGCCGTGGGCGGCACCAGGGAGTCGCCCAGGGATTTCTGCAACGAACGGGCAATCCGCTGCCGCACCGTCTCCAGCCGCTGGCGATACGTACGCAATTTGGCCCGCATCATGGGAACGGTCATTTCCCGGTCCCGGCGATTGGACGTATCCCGCCGCACCAAAACCAGGTTTTCCGCCGGGAGGGTGATGACGTGTTTGCGGAACTGAATCCGGCGGTATTCTTCGTAATCCACCTGATTCAATTCATGAATTTCGCCGTCGTAGAGGGTCAGAATGATGGCATCCTTGATGGTGGACAGGGTGCCCTTTTCGGCCGTGATGGTGGTCTGGGTTTTCTGCACGCCCTTGGAAAAGATCCGCACGTCCCGGAGGGTGTCGCCGTCCTTGTCCTGGATGATCATGGAATAGTCCGGCAGGTCGTCGATAAAATGGCCCGGTTCGATGGACAGCCCCGGGCGTTTGCGGTAAATATCGCCCGAGAGGATGCGGGCGCGAAAGTTCATTTCCGGCAGGACATAGTTGTTGAAATAGGCCAGAACGATGCCCACCAGGAGGCCGAAAATGAGCGCCGGCCGGATGATGGTGAGAAAACTGATCCCGGACGAGCGCATGGCGTTGATTTCATTGTCCTCCGACAGGCGCCCGAAGGTCATGAGGGTGGCGATCAGCACGGCCATGGGCACCGCCAGGGCCACAATCCAGGCCAGGTTCAAAAACAGGTATTCCACGATGGTCCCCGGGTCCAGTCCCTTGCCCAGAAAACGATCGATCGCCCGCAGCAAAAAGTTAGTGAACAGGATGAACACGATGATCAGCAGAGAAAAAACGAAGGGGAGAAACAATTCCTTCAGGATGTATCGGTTCAGGAGTCGCATGGGATAAATTAGGGTCAAATTCTTCACTGAAAAACAATAAGCTTGGAATGAATATCGGGGAACAAATCGTTGGAAGGGGCGGGAAAACCCCCTAATTTCGCCACGCATTTTTTCTTCCGGCCGGTATGGTTGGGAGATTCAGGCGGAGTTCGACGGGAACGGTTTGAAGGTTCGACTCCTTCCTGCCTGACGGTGGGCGTAGCTCAGCTGGTTAGAGCACCTGGTTGTGGCCCAGGAGGTCGTGGGTTCAAGTCCCACCGTTCACCCACAAGGAGTATCGCTCACCGTCAGCATACTCCTTTCTTTTTCCGGGGTGGGGTCCCGTTATGGCTTCGTGCATCGGGATCCGGTCAGCGCCGGAAAATAGACGGGGTGTGGCGCAGTCCGGTTAGCGCGCCTGCTTTGGGAGCAGGAGGTCCCGGGTTCGAATCCCGGCACCCCGACAGGACGGTTCCGGGGTGGGCGGAAGGAAGGAAGACGAAACGGTCAGCCGGTGGTGGTCCGGTTCCGGCCGTCCTGTTTACTCTGGTACATGAGGTGATCGGCCCGTTCCAGCGCCCCGGGTACCGTATCGTCGCTGCGGAGGAGCGTGGCCCCTACGGACACGGTCACGTGTTCGATTTTCTGATCAAAACGGTAGGACGTGTGCGCCACCATTTTCCGCACCCGTTCGGCGACCACTTCCAGTCCCTCCAGATCCACATTCCGGATGATCCCCACGAATTCTTCGCCGCCGTACCGGCCGTAGACATCGAAGGGCCGGGCGATGGACAGCAAGGTGCGGGCCAGTCCCCGCAGCACGTGATCCCCCTGCTCGTGGCCATAGGTATCGTTGATGCGTTTGAAGCGATCGATATCGAAAAAAAGGATACCGACGGACAGATCATAGCGCTGAACTTCCTGCAGGCGCGCCGCCAGTTCCATTTCCAGGTGTCTCCGGTTGGACAGCTGGGTCAGGCCATCCAGAAGCGCCAGTTTTTCCAGTTCCCGAACCCGGGTTTCCAGGGCCTGTTTGGGGGTGATTTCCGTAAACATTTCGGCGGCGCCGGTGATGCGCCCTTCCTCATCCTTCAGGGGAATGGCCCGGACGGATACGGGGATCCGATGGCCGTTCTTATGGTGGAGGAAAATTTCGTCCTCCGAAATGGTGTCACCCTCCATGGCCTTGGTCAGGGGACAGGCGGTCAGGCAGAGGGAATTGCCCTGGGCGTCCACGTGGTTGAGGATGTTGTCCCGGCAGCGGAAGTGGAGGACGTCTTCGGAGCGATGCCCGGTGATCTCTTCCGCCGCCCGGTTCCAGAAAGTGATGCGCCGGTCCCGGTCGACGAAATACAGACCGTCGTATAAATGATTGAAAAGGTTGTGGTAAGAATCGTTTTGCATGGGTAAATATACAACTCCTGAGCGGTTTGTACAGGGAAGGGGGACGGGCGGAGGTCGGGCGGTGACGATCGGCCCGCGCCGGACTAAATCCCTTTGCATTTCGCCCAGGATGAGTTAAGATTGACGGAACCCTCAAATGAAAAATGGCACTGTAAAAGAATACGATCCTGGTCGGGGATTCGGCTTTATCACCGGCGACGACGGCGAGGATTATTTCGTCCATATCAGTGAATTGCGGCCGCCTCTGCAGAAGGTAGGATTGCGGGAAGGAGAGCGGGTGCTGTTCGATGTGGATTATGACCACAAAGGCGATCGGGCCATAAACGTACGCAAAGCCTGACCGGGTTCGGCCGGCAGCGGCATGGGATTGGCGATGCTGTCCGTCGCCAGGCGTGGGGATTACAGTACCTGGAGAAATTGCCGGATCGTGTTCATGGCCGGCAACGGAATTTTATGACCGGCCGCATACGAACTCCACTGCACCTCATAGCCCCAGCCCATTAATTGATCGCGGGTGGCCCGTCCCTGTTCCGGAGGAACGATTTTGTCCCGGGTGCCGTGCAGGATCAGGATGGGGGTCTGGCGGGAGGCGGGATTCTGTTCCCGGGCCAGGCGCTCTTTGTCCGTCAAAAAACCGGCTATGGCCACCAGGCCTCCCAGAGAATCGGTCCTGAGTCCGTATTCCAGCGTCAGGCAGGCGCCCTGACTGAAGCCCAAAAGCACGGTCCGTTGGCGGGGAATTCCATCCCGGACGACTTGCTCCAGAGTGGTGTCCAGCACCGTAAAGGCCGGCCGAAAATCGATCGGCCCGGAGCTCTTTTGCCACCAGGTGTGCTGTCCGGCAGACTCCAGCTCGAAAGGAGCCTCCGGAAAATACCAGCGGGTCCCGCGGCAGCGACATCCCACCGAAACCGGTTTCATGGAATAGCGGTTTCCCGTGTCCCCGTGGAGAGCCACCACGGCCCGCAGCGGATTTCGCCCGTCGTCTGCGCTCTGGACCGGCAGGGAGGAAGCGTGCTTTTCTTTCATCGGGACCGTCGGCTTTCGTAATTTTCCTGGTTGTTTGGAGGGGTTGATGAAAAAAACAGGATTTTATCTCATCATCGCTGGATTGGCTATCTACATTTTAGCCTTCATTTCCAAAATTCTTCAATTTTTATTCCTGCATCCGATTCTGGGAATTGCCCTGATTGCCATCGTGGTGGGAGTCATCCTCCTGCTGTATGGGATTTATCAGGAATCTTCCGCTTCGGACACGTCGGAATGATTTCCTCTCCTCATTCATAATCACTAACACGAAAGTAGGTATGGCATGAAACGGCTTGTACTGCTGGGCGCCGCAATGGCTTTGATCGCCGGGTGCTCCCAGCCTCAACAGACGACGACGGTTACTGAATTGAAGACGCATCAGGATTCCGTCAGTTACAGCATTGGTATGGACATCGGTTCTTCCTTTACCCAACGGCAGATCGACGTCGAACCGGAGGTCTTTTTCCAGGGATTCAAGGACGGGACCCAGGGCAATACCCTCCTGACCCAGGAGCAGATGCAACAGGTCTCTCTGGCGTTTCAAAAGGAACTCCGGGAAAAACAACTGGCCCAGCAAAAAGAAGAAGCGGCCACTCACAGGAAAGAAGGAGCCGCTTTTCAGGAGAAATACGCCCAGGAAGACGGGGTCGTGAAGCTGGAGAACGGCATCCTGTATAAAGTGCTGAAGAGCGGCGACGGGGCCACCCCCAAGGCCGGTGACCGGGTCAAGGTGCATTACACCGGAAAATTGATCGATGGCACGGTTTTCGATTCATCAGTGGAACGGGGCGAACCGGCTACCTTCGGCGTCACCCAGGTGATCAAAGGCTGGACCTACATCCTCCAGCGGATGAAAGTGGGCGACAAATGGGAAGTGGTCATTCCCTCCGATCTGGGCTACGGCGACCGGGGCGCCGGTGGAAGAATCCCGCCGGGAGCTACCCTGATCTTCGAAATCGAATTGATCGATATCGTCTAAAAAAAAGCCCCGCTTTGGATC
>RFIZ01000178.1 GCA_003695105.1 Fidelibacterota bacterium | reverse complement strand
CTTAATAACTCTGTGGAATCTATTGATGAAAAAATTATTGAGCAATACCTGTACTGTTTAAAGGCATCCCATCCACATTAACAATGAAACCGGTGGTAGCCGTCCTGAAATTTTTCTCTACATAAAACAGAAAAAGCGGTAAGTATAGCGCCAGTTCAGTACAGGCGATTTTCCGTAATGCAGTGCAAAAAGCCAAAATCAGGAAGCATGCCACGGTGCCTACATTACGCCATCGTTTTTCTACCCATGTACATAAACAGGGGACAGATATACGAATGATTCAGGAGCTATTGGGTCATAAACGATTGGAAACGACTCAGCTCTTTACCCATGCTCCCCCTCTACACCTGGCTCAAAGCGCCGGTCTGAACCGACCTACTTCAAGAACTTGTCGTCCAGGAAGCGCCGGAAGTCCTCCCGGTAGCGTTCCCCCACGGGAATGATCACATCCTCGTCGATATAAATCCGGTTTCGTTCGATGGAGCGGATGCGGCTCAGGTTCACGATGTAGGAACGGTGTACCCGCAGGAAGCGGTCGGCGGGCAGGTAAGCGGCCACCGCCTTCAGATCCAACAGGGACAGGACGGGTTTGCCCCGGATGAGGTGGATCCGCACATAATCCCGCATGCCCTCAATATAAGTGATGTCATCCACGTCCAGGCGAATAATTTTGTATTCGGACTTGATGAACAGGAAATGTCCTTCCTGCCGCAGGGCGGGGGAGGGTTCACGGGAGAAATAGCGCTGCCGGGTTTTGTCCACCGCCTTGGCGAAGGCGGCGAAAGAGATGGGTTTCACCAGATAATCGGCGGCATCCACGGCGAACCCTTCCACGGCATATTCCCGGTAGGCGGTGGTGAAAATCACCTTCGGCGGCCGGGCCAGGGATTTCACCAGGTCCATCCCGGAGAGGTCCGGCATCTGAATGTCCACGAAAAGCAGGTCCACGTCGTGTGTATGCAAAAATTCCAGGGCTTTCACGGCGCTGGAAAAGGTACCCAGCAGTTTCAGGTCCGGGATCTTGTCGATATACCCGGCGATCTGTTTCAGGGCCAGGGGCTCGTCGTCGATGGCGATACAGGTGATCACAGGGGAATCCGCAAGTTGACGTCATAGATGTGGCCGTCATCGGTGATATCCAGCCCGTAGCGGTCGCCGTAGAGCAACTCCAGGCGCTGACGGGTGTTGGCGATACCGATGCCGGTGGAGGCTCCTTTCCGGTCCGTGGACTGCACCTGGTTTCGGATCCGGACCTGCAGGGTGGCTTCATCCACCTGCACCGCAATGGAAATGAAGGAAGGTTGTTCGTAGCTGACGCCGTACTTGAAGGCGTTTTCCAGAAAAGCGATGGGCAACAGCGGCGGCACGGTCACCTCCGGTACGGAGTCGGGCACGGTAACATCCAGTTGGACATGATCCGTAAGGCGCAATTTCATCAGGTCCACATAGTTGGTGAGAAAGTCCAGTTCTTCTGTCAGACGCACCTCTTCCGCCTGGGCTTTCCGCAGCATGTAGTCCATCAGCCGGGAGAGACGGATCAGGGCGTGACGGGCTTCTTCCGTGTTAATGTCGATCAGGGCGTGGATGTTGTTGAGGGTGTTCATCAAGAAGTGGGGACTCACCTGGTTCCGGAGGAAGGCCATCTGGTGGGCGATGCTTTCCTTTTCCAGTTGCAGCCGGTTTTGTTCTGCTTCCGTCCATTTGGTGAAAAACAGTAACCCCGAGTCAAACCCCACTAGCAGGATTCCCAGGATCAGAATATTGGCGAAGGGCGGGATCAATTCCCGGGGACCCCGTTCAGGGAAGGGCGGTTGCCGCTCTGGCGGAGCCGCCAGGTGGACCGCGGCCGGGTGCCCGGGGGGCGGAGAGGGTGCCGCCTGAACGTAGGACAGAGCGCTGATGCCCAGAATCAGGGCCAGAATCGCCAGCACATAGGCCAGTCGCTTCCCCTGAAGGAACAAACGGGGCATGAGAAAAAAGCGGTTCCCCAGGAAAAGGATGACGAGGTAGCCGTATTCCTTCCAGATGGTCACGATGTGGTCCCAGCGGATGCCCTCGTTCAGGCTCCCCACCAAAATGGGCAGGGCGAATAACAGGAGCCAGACCAGAGCGATGAGCAGGTACTGGATCCGTTTCATGGATAATCCGGTGGGGGCTGATGCTGATGGTGTCATCGTTTTTCCTCGGGTGCCGCGATACGGGGCCGGCAGTGCACCCGTATCGTATTCCGGCACCGGAGAATTTACGGCAGCTTTATCGTTTTGGCGGACGGGAATGCTGGCGTTTCATCAGGTTATCGAACTGTTTCGCCTGTTTTTTCGTCAACACGGCTTTCACCCTGGATTCAAACGCTTGGCGCAGGGCTTCCATTTCTTCCCGGTCGGGTCTCTGTGAACCGGACAGTTTGGCCTCGACCTCCTGGAAGTGATCCTTGTAGAGAGAAAGGATCCGGGCCTGTTGTTCTTCCGACAGGGACAGGTCCGTACTCAGTTCGTTCACCATGGCGGTGATTTGGGTTTGATCAGGCAGGGGGGGCGGACCCTGGGGTCGTCCGGCGCCGTTTTGCCGGGGCGGCTGAGCCAGGGCCAGGGTG
>RFIZ01000177.1 GCA_003695105.1 Fidelibacterota bacterium | reverse complement strand
TCGTCGGCGACGGCGTCGAGGACGGACAGGCGCAGGACCCGGCGGCGCTCGGCAGCCTCGGGATCACCGCCCTCCAGGCCGCTGAACAGGCGCATAACTGGGAGCAGATCCGGGACATCACGTTGGAACAGATCCGGCAGGATCCACTCAATCCGGATTTGCACTACCGCCTGGGACGCACCTATACCCGGTTGGGTGAACTGACCAAAGCCCGCCAGGCTTATGAGGAGGTATTGGATCTGGATCCGGATCATCAGCCGACCCTCAACGCGCTGGCCAGTCTGACCCGGAAATCCGACAGTCAATCCATGAGCCGGGATGTGCTGTCCCGCACGGCGAAGCGCGCTCCGGAAGGACCGGCCGCCGTCATGGCTTCGATCCAGCAGGCGCTGGAGGGAGGTCAGTATCAGGAGGCCCGGGACCAGGCCCGACAAGCATTGACCGACTATCCGAACCAGAGCGGTTTCAAGTTCTTGGAAGGGGTGGCCCTGGAGAAGGAAGGTGCCGCCGATGAAGCCAAAATCGCCTATCAACAGGCAATCAAAATGGATCGGACCAATGTAGAAGCCCACCGTGCCCTGGCCAATCTCTATTTCGAATTGGGCAAATATGTATACGCGGCGTTGTCCTATGGAGACATCACCGAACTGGAACCGTCCAATCAGGAGGCCTATTATCTGGAAGGACTGAGCTATTACAAGGCCCACGAGTGGGGCAAGGCAGCGGAAGCCTGGGAAGCTCTCCGACAGGTGAATCCCCAACACGCCCTCCTGAAAATCATGTTGCCCCAGACTTATTATGTCCTGGCGGTCGAATACAATCGGAACGGGGAGGCGGCCCTGGGAAGAACAGCGTTTGATAAAGCCATGAAACTCAATCCCAACACCTACAGCTGGCTGCCGGAGGCCATGCGAACACTGGGTGAATATTATCGGGAGAAAAAACTGTATAAAGAATCCCTGGCCGCCTATCAAGAAGTGGTGGAACTGCGCCCCAAGGACGCCAATGCCTATCTGGGCATGGGTATTACCTATTGGAAAATGGGTGAATCCCAATTGGCTCGCGCCGCCTGGGATCGCAGTCTGGAATTGAATCCCGACAATAATGAAGCCCGGGGGTGGTTAATGATTACCCGTCAGGGGTCTTGATTTTTTCTGTCCTTCGTTTTCAACCAACCGTGCGCCATCTGATTTCTCTCCTGCTCCTGGGCGGAATATTGTCCGCCGCTGTTCCCGGTGATTCGCTGGTCTGGGTGGGCGTCCGGCAATTTTATAATTATTCCACGGCAGAGGCCATCCAAACCCTGACAGAGGCCCGGGCCCTGTATCCGGACAATCCCACGGTCCATCTGACCTGGGCCGCCGCCCTGTGGCTCCACAGCCAGGCTCACGACCCTGTGGACCAAACCTATGAGGTACTCGAAAACGCCCTCCGGGACATCGTACCGGTCTATCAAGAGCTGGTGGAGCGCCATCCCGGACATCCGGTCTACCAGTTGTACTATGGTTCCGCCATCGGTCTGCAAGCCCGGGTGGATCTGGGAAAAAAGGAATGGTTCTCCACGCTGGTTCATGCCTATCGCGGATTTCGAATTATCCAGGAAGTTGCGGAAGATCACCCGGAATTGATGGACGCTCAGTTGCCCATCGGGATTGTGGAAACCTATGCTTCCATGAGTTCCTTTCTGGTGAAATGGTCAGCCTCTCTGTTTGGGTTAGAGGCAGATCAGGAGGAAGGGATGACGAAAATTGTCCGGGCGGCAGACAGCGGTGAATTTTCCTGGATCGAGGCATCGAGTGTGGCTTCCTTTCTCTACCTGTGGGTGTTCAATCAACCGGAAGAAGCCTACCGGTTTTCCCGGCGATTGGTGGCATCCTTCCCCCGTAATTTCTATTTTCAAATCATGTATCTGGAAAGTATGATTCGGCTGGGGAAGGAGTCTGATATTCCGGGCAAACTGGAGGAATTGCAACAGTACCTTCCTCAACTGACGCCCATCCAACAGGCATGGTATGGCGGATATCTGGCCTATGAACAAGGTTTATGGGCTTTTTCCCGGGGGGATATTACCACGGCGCACGAACGGGCTGCGTGGGCCGTCAGCCATTACGGGGCCGAACTGGATGTAATCCTGGGAAACGCCTGGCTGTTGAAAGGGATGTGTGAAGACCTGGAGGGGCAGCGCTCCCGGGCCAGGACCTCTTATCAGCGCTGCCTTGAGCTGGACAATCTGACTACCGCCATGGACCAGGCCCGGACCTATTTGAAACAACCTTTTGGAGAACAACGCTGATGGCGAAAGAAATTAACCGCCCGACACCTGTTCCTACCGTTGGAAGGCGCGTGACCCGGGAAGTACGGGTCGGGTCGGTGGGGATTGGCGGTACCAACCCGATCCGGATCCAGTCCATGACCACGACGGATACGATGGATGTGGAGGCAACCGTGGCCCAGACGATTCGCCTGGTTGAAGCCGGTTGCGAA
The DNA here is from genome assembly GCA_003695105.1 of Fidelibacterota bacterium. Lineage (GTDB taxonomy): Bacteria > Fidelibacterota > Marinisomatia > Marinisomatales > J089 > J089. The sequence goes on along the minus strand of RFIZ01000177.1, from coordinate 59 downwards.
CTGGTCCGGATTACGGCTCCCAGTCAAAAAGAAGCCCGACAACTGGAGACCATCAAAAC
>RFIZ01000176.1 GCA_003695105.1 Fidelibacterota bacterium | reverse complement strand
CCTTACCGTTGGGGACCGACGTGGAAATTGAGTGCATCGCCACCCGGTGATTTGATCCGACCGGAATCACACCCGGCTGGTTGATTTTTGGAATTCGGATCACTCGATAACAGGGTTTTGAAAGGAGGTCAGCCATGCTCGTGATAGTGGAGAAAGAGTATGCCGACATGTGTCGTGTCGCTGCCAAAATGGTCGTGGATCGCCTGCGGAAGAAACCGAATCTGGTCTTGGGACTGGCGACCGGAAGCACACCGGTAGGTTTATATCAGGAATTGATTCGATACCATCGGGAAGACGGGTTGGATTTCTCCAAGGTCGTGACGTTCAATCTGGATGAATACATTGGCCTGCCACCGCACCATGAACAGAGTTACGCCACCTTCATGAAAACCCAGCTCTTTGACCACATCAACATCTCTCCTGAAAACATTCATATCCCCCAGGGTATGTTTGGGGAAGTCAACATCACTGCATTCGAGACGGACCCCGCCGTAACGGCCTTTTGTCACTGGTACGAGGATGAAATCAAACGAGCCGGTGGGATTGATATTCAAATTCTGGGTATTGGTGGCAACGGCCACATTGCCTTCAATGAACCGGGTTCTTCGCTGGGCTCCCGCACCCGGGTCAAAACGCTGACAGAAAAAACACGCCGGGATAACGCCCGGTTTTTTGCCTCTATCGACGAAGTGCCCCGCTATGCCATCACCATGGGGATCGGGACGATCATGGAAGCCAGGGAAGTCCTGTTGCTGGCGAATGGAGAGGGGAAAGCCGAAGCGGTCCGGCGCAGCATCGAAGGTCCCGTGACTGCCATGTGTCCCGCATCCATGCTGCAGATGCACCGAAAATCCACCATTATTCTGGACCAGGGAGCGGCCTCCAAATTGTCGGCTGAATTCATCACCTATGGCTAACCACTCGGGAGGAAGCATCATGCGCATCTGCCTGTTCGAAGATCATCGGGTCACCCAGTTGTACCCCATTACTTTGGCGCGTCCGGCTTTCGATATCCGGGTGGGCGCTTTTACTTTGCTGGAGCGACTGCGCCTTGGGGCAGGGACATCCCTGATCCAATTCCGCGTCAGGGACTACCTGGAGGAGGTGTCCACCCGACTCATCCCGGAGGCGGCCGAAAACCAATCCACCCGGCAAACCGTTCTGGTGATCAATAGCCGGCTGGCCGGGTTGCAGGCTGATCTGAATCAATTAACCGCCTTGCCAGAGAACAACGTTTTGGTGAACCAGGACGTTCTGATTGGAGGGAAACTGGCAGAAGCCGACTGGAACCGGATCCATGCCGCGGATCCGGACCTGGTTCCTCAATTGCGCAACTTACCTACAGTAAGCGTTACTGATGGTTCGGCCACTCTGCTCCAGTACCCCTGGGATGTGGTTCGCTGGAACGGCGATCTGTTGCGACAGGACGCTGAACGGATCTTTCGTACACCGTCGGGAACCGATATACAGGTGCCGGGCATTCATTGTGTGGAGGAAGAAAACATCTGGCTGGGGTCCCATGTTTCCCTGAAACCGGGGGTCGTGTTGGATGCTTCCGAGGGACCGATCATGCTCGACGACGGAGCGCGGGTTCTGCCCAATGCCTTTCTGGAAGGACCCCTCTATGTGGGAAAAAACAGTCTGATCAAGGCCGGGGCGAAGATCTATGAAAATACAACCATCGGACCGGTGTGTAAGGTGGGAGGAGAGGTGGAGGAATCCATCCTCCATTCCTATTCCAATAAACAACATGAAGGGTTTTTGGGGCACGCCTACCTGGGGAGCTGGGTGAACATCGGAGCCGACTCCAACAACTCCGATCTGAAGAACAACTATGGTACCGTCCGGATGTGGGTAAATGGTCAATGGATGGACAGCGGTACGCAGTTTCTGGGCATGATCATGGGCGATCATTCCAAATGCGGGATCAACTCCACCATCAACACCGGCACGGTGATCGGATTCAATTGTAATCTCTATGGTCCTGATTTACACCCGAAATATATCCCATCCTTTACCTGGGGAGGCGCCGGTCACTATGTTCCCTATCAACTGGAAAAAGCCATGGCGGTAGCTGAGCGGGTGATGGCCCGGCGGAAAGTGACCTTTGATGACGCGGACCGCCGGCTTTTCCGGGAAATATTTATCCGCACCGAACCGGATCGGAAGGCGAACAATATCCTACCCTGAGCCCGAGTCTCCGGTTTAACTTGTCCGGTCAGGATGGAAATGAATCAACCAACAAACAGACCGTGACCGAATCAGGGAAGAAATACCTCCTGATCGTGAATCCCGCCGCCAGCAGCGGCAAAACCATGAAGGCTCTGCCACAATTGGAACGGCTGCTGCAGGACCGGGACGTATCCTTCGAATTTCATTTTACGAACGAACCCTGGCATGCGGTGGAGCTGGTACAAACCCTGGGTCAGGCCTTTGATGTGGTAGTGTCGGTGGGGGGAGATGGCACCGTCAATGAAATCATCAACGGCCTGCCGGAATTGAAAAAACCGCTTGGTATGATTCCGATCGGAACCGGGAACGATTTCGCCCGGAGTTGCAATATTCCCCATGATGACCTGGCGGAAGCAGTGGACATTCTTCTCCGGGAAAACGTCAAATATCTGGATGTGGGTGAGATCAACGGTCGACGCTTTATTAATGCCCTGGGAATGGGATTTGAAGGCCGGAGCAACGACATCGGAATCGTGCTGTCTTTTATCAAAGGATCGGCCCGGTATTTACTGGCCATTGCCTACACCTTTTTCACCTATCGCCGGATTCCGATGAAAATCATCCTGGATGATGATCTGACGCTGGAAACCGACACATTCCTGATTAGTGTGGGAAACGGCTGGAATGTGGGAGGTGGACTGCGTCTGACTCCCCAGGCGCGGTTGGACGACGGCTATTTTGACGTTTCGTATATCGAACGGATTTCCCGCTGGCGAATCTTGACCAATTTTTACCGCTTGTTCAATGGGACCATTACCGAATTGGATGAGATCCAGACATTTCGGGCGAAAACATTATCCATCGAAAGTCCCATTTCGATTCCCCTTCATCTGGATGGTGAGATGCTACCCGGAGACCGGACTCGTCTCTTGGTCACCCTCCATCCCCACGAACAACCGGTAATCGGGAACTGGGATCATGACCCCCGCGATTCCACGTAATTTCAGGCTGGCTGTTGCGCTGGTCCTGCTGGGGTCAGCCATCACGGCCCAAGCCCCGGATTCCACTCAGGTGAAAGCCAAGGATCCCCGGCAGGCGGCTTACTGGTCCTTGATCTATCCGGGCACCGGTCAGGTATATAATGGAAAATGGTTGAAAGCTCTCCTTTTGGGAACATTGGAAGGGATAGCCATTTATCAATGGAATGAGAATCGTAAATTCTACCGCCATTATTCCACCGATTTCCCGCTCCCGCGGCACCGTTATCTGGAGAAAAGAAATAAATATGCCTGGTGGATGGGATTTCTGTATGTATATGGCCTCCTGGATGCGGTAGTGGATGCCCATTTATCCACGTATGCAGCCGTGATGGATCGTTCGATTGAAGAAAAGAATGTGACTGATAACCAAGACAGTGAGTGAACCTATGAAAAAGAGAGAATCCTGGGGAACCCATGTGGGATTTATTCTGGCAGCGGCCGGTTCGGCCATTGGTTTGGGAAATATTTGGAAATTCCCCTATATCGCCGGAGAAAACGGGGGAGCTGCTTTTGTATTTGTCTACTTGATATGCATTGCTCTGATCGGTTTACCCGTCCTGATGGCGGAAATCCTCATGGGCCGGGAAACCCAACGCAACCCTGTGGGAGCCTTTCGGGCCCTGAATAATTCCAAATTCTGGATTGCTGTAGGCGGTATGGGCGTGGTAGCCGGTTTCCTCATTCTGTCCTATTACAATGTCGTGGCCGGTTGGGCGCTGGGATATATCGTCGAGGCCATCAAGGGATCCTTTTTTGACTATACGACTCCGGCGATGGCCGGCGAGCATTTCAATCAGTTGGTCCAGACCCCGGTCTGGATTTTGGGTTATCATCTACTGTTCGCCGGGCTCACTATGTTTGTAGTCTACGCCGGGGTGAAAAAAGGAATCGAACTGGGCAGTAAAATCATGATGCCGTTGTTGTTTGTCATCATCGTGATTCTGGTGATCCGCGGAATCACATTACCGGGTTCCGGCAAGGGAATGGCCTTCCTCTGGGTGGCTGACTGGTCCAAGATCAACGGGAATTCGGTTTTGGTGGCTCTGGGACATGCCTTTTTTACCCTGAGTCTCGGCATGGGTGCCATGATGACCTACGGGAGTTATATGAGTCGGGAGGACGACATTCCTTCTTCGGCGCTTCAAATCGTCATCCTGGATACACTGATCGCTCTCTTGGCCGGTATCGCCATTTTCACCGCTGTATTTTCGGCCGGACTGAATCCTGCGGTGGGCCCGGGTCTCATCTTCCAGACCTTACCGGTAGTATTTGCGAAAATGCCGGGAGGCTATTTGTTTTCGATCCTCTTTTTCATCCTGCTGGTGCTGGCAGCCCTGAGTTCGGCCATTTCCCTCCTGGAAGTCATCGTGGCCTATTTTGTGGATGAAAAGGGATGGGATCGTCATCGGGCGGTTCTGGTGATGGGAACCATCGTCTTTCTCATCGGTGTGCCTTCGTCTCTGTCATACAATTTGATGGCGGATGTAAAAGTATTTGGCTTGAACTTTTTCGATCTGGTGGATTATCTGGCTGCGAATATTCTCCTGCCTCTGGGAGGATTTCTCATCGCGGTCTTCGTCGCCTGGATTTGGGGCAGTGATCGTGCGCTGCGGGCCATCAAAAGCGGGGCGGCAACATGGTTCCGCCAGCGCCATGAAGTGTCGGCTGGCTGGCTTTCGGTCCTGAAATATTTTGCTCCGGTCATGATCTTTGTCGTTTTCCTCTATTCTATCGGAATCATTCGTTTTTAACATGCTGGGACAACGCTTTTTTCCGGTCGGTACCAGGCGCCACGAGCGGGCGTTTGAACTCGCCAAAAGATTGGACCCGGTGGAAGAATTGCATCCGGTTTCCTGGTACGGGGTCTGGGCTCTGTTCGCTGCCGGTATGGCCGCTCATCATGGTGTTATCAATCGGTATGTCTATTGGGATTTCACCTGGACTCTGTATGGACTGGGTGGACTGTTGGTATGGTCCCTGGGGTTGAGTACTCTCCTGCACCGCCGGGGTTGGTATGATCCGACGGGTCCCCTGACTCGCCGAACGGGAATAGCCGAAATGGCCCTGGCGGTAATAGCCTTCCTCAGCGGCTGGGGACGTCCAACGGGCCTCACCTTCATCTACCTTCTTGGGTATTTGGCCGCATTTGGAGCCTTGCGTTTGGGGTATGCCATCTCTCTGGAAGAGCGTGACGGGTTCAAACAGATACCGGCATCGGCCCGGCATCGGGCGAAAGTAGGAGGGGGGACCCTCCTGTATGGATTGGCCATGGGAATTGGTATCGGATTGGATGATCCCGTGTTGAGTACTGCCGCGGCTGTCGGACTGCCGTTTTTTCTTGTGGCCCTTGCCGATGCACATGCCCGTCACGTTCAGCGCCTGCAATTCTATCCCCTCTTCGCTCTGGTGGGATTTATCGGTATGCGGGAAGGCTGGTTTTTTGTGGTTTCACTGGTCTGGTTCTATTTTTGGCGGTACTACTATTATTTCCGGTTGGGAATTATTCATCCCTCCTTCGGTGTAGACCCTGATGAACCTCTGTCGCAAACCGCATGATCACCATTGTTGAACAAGCCTGCGATTTTTGCGGCGCGTGTGTCAGTGTCTGTCCACCGGACTGCATTGAATTAACCGAAGCAGACATTGACATCGACCATGAAGAATGCATTGATTGTATGCTTTGCGTGTATGTCTGTCCCCTGGAAGTACTAAAGAGTGAAGATTCCTCTACAGACTGATATAGCCGTGGTGGGCGGTGGACCGGCAGGGACGACGTTCGCCCTCCACGCCGCCCTGGCTGGGTTGAAGGTGGTCGTCCTGGAAAAAGATCGGGACATCGGAGTACCGGTTCGCTGCGGAGAGGCTGTCAGCGATGCCGGCCTGCGTATCTTTCATGACCCCGACCCCCGCTGGATCCGCACGACCATCGATCGCATCCGACTGGTGTCTCCGGACGAAACGGTGATCGAATTTCCTCTCCGGGAAACCGGTTATATCTTGGATCGTCGCATTTTCGATTATGACTTAGCCGTAAAGGCTGCCGAAGCCGGGGCGCTGATCGTCACGAAAGCGTATGTAAACGGACTCCTGACATCACCGGACGGAGTGTGCGGCGTGACCGGTCGACAGGTACAGGAGCCCTTTCAACTTCGGGCCCGGCTGGTCGTAGGCGCCGATGGGGTGGAAAGTCGGGTGGGCCGCTGGGCAGGAATCCGAACCCAATTGAAACTGAAAGACCTGGAGTCAGGGATTCAAAAAACGGTTTCTGGAATTGATGTAACTCCCAATATATTTGAGTTTTATCTCTCAAGTTCCTGGGCGCCTGGAGGCTATCTGTGGGTGTTTCCCAAAGGGAAAACCATGGCCAACATCGGGCTGGCGATCAATGGGGTTTTTGCCCGGGACGGGAAGGCTGCCCATCGTTTTCTGGACGAATTCCTGGAATGGAAATATCCCAACGGCGCTGTGCTCAGCACGGTGGCCGGCGGTGTACCGGTGGCAAAAACCGTCCGGGAGATGGTGACGGATGGCTTGATGCTGGTCGGGGATGCGGCCCATACCGTGAATCCGCTTACGGGCGGAGGCATCATATCCGGTATGCGCAGCGGACTCCTGGCGGCGGAAACGGCCGTGGAAATCCTGAAGAACAACCTGCGTCCCACGAGGGAACGACTGAAAGCATACGAACAGAAGTGGTATAAAATCGGTGGGAAGAACCACGAACGCCTGTACCGTCTGAAAGAGGCGATCTATCGCCTGACCGATCAGGAATTGGATGCCATCGCCCATCGGCTGGTCTCCGTCCCGGAAGATCAATTGTCGCTGTTCAAAATGTTTTCGACTGCTTTACGCACCAAACCGTCGTTGCTCATCGATGTAGCGCGACTATTTACGGGGATCTAATGCTGGAACCTGATCTGTTACAACGCCTGGGATTGAATACCTACGTGGCCTTTGATTTTGAAACCACCGGCTTGGAACCGGCGACGGACCGAATCATCGAAATTGCCGCCATCAAATATGAAAACGGGCACCGGATCGATGATTTTATCACCTTATTGAACCCCGGGTTCCCCATCAGTTCCATGATTACGGACATCACCGGTATCTCCAATGACATGGTGCGCAATAGTCCCGTCGAGGAAGATGTCGTCGATGAATTCCTTGAATTTATCGGCGAATATCCCCTGGTAGCGCATAACAT
>RFIZ01000175.1 GCA_003695105.1 Fidelibacterota bacterium | reverse complement strand
CTGCCTCGGGTTGATTTTGCCAGAGGAATTGCTCCACCCCGACCCAGGCGGCAAAAGCCTCCCGATCCTGTTCGCTGCCGTCCGTATAATAACGCTGGACCAGGTCCTGGACTTCCAGGAGATCGTTCATGTCCGCCGACGAGGGGTCCAGAACCATCAGGACTGAATCCAGTTGATCCGCAAATTCATTGAGGGGACGATTGAAAAACTGGGACAATACATAAGACAGGGTCAAATCAGAGTGACTTTGAATCTTCCGGCGGAAATAGGCGGCGGCACCGGGCCAGTTCCCGTCCAGAAAATACAATTGACCGATCCGCTGGCGCGCCAGAGACCGTTCCCGGTCCAGTCGGTCTGATCGAACGACGGCCTGATAGTTGTCGATGGCAGCCTGACTGTCCTTCAGCACCCGGAATTGAATTTCGCCCAGACGAAAATGGGCCATGGCACTGAATCGGCTGTCCGGCAGAGAAACCAGAATCGAGTCATAGAGGGAGAGCGCCGCCTGCAGGGAAGCGGCCGTATCGGGCATTCCGGGATAATAGGGCGGGGTAAAGAAACGATTCTCTCCCAGGAAGGGTGTCGGCTGTTCTTCCCGGGGAAGGATGGTCTTTTCGAACGCCTGGGCCATACCCATCAGGGCCCGGCTCAATGCCGGCGGGGAAGCGTTCGGCCGGTGTCTCAATACATTCTGGTAAGCCTTCAGGGCTTCCTGCAGATACCCGTCGCGACGGAGATTATCTGCAAAGGAAAGCCAACGATTTACATCCGCACTGGTCTGCCACCCAAGGGTTTCGTGCAAGGCGTAGGCATCGTTCAGTCGTCCCTGCTGGTACAGAAAAGCGGCCAGGATTCGCAGGCGCGCCGGAGAAGGCGGAGCGGAGCGCAAGACCGTTTCGATCACGGCGGGATCATCGGCCCGATCTCCCATGAGGACCACGCTTTGTCGGATCATGGATTCCCGCTTCGGCTGCGCCTCCAGCAGCGTCAGGTATTCCCGGGTAGCCTGAGTGAAATCGCGCCGCTGCTGGTAATACTGGGCCATTTCCTGGGCCATGAACCCCGGATCACGAAAGGTGTCCCGTCCCCGCTGCACCAGGGCCTTCAGTTCCGATTCTTTGTTCAGCCGACTGTAGAGAAAGGCCAGCATGCGGATAGCCGTAGGATTGTTGGCATAGCGGGACTCAAAAGCCGACCAGGTTACGGCGGCACTATCCGGATGACCCGCCAGTTCATAGGCTTCCCCCAATTCCACCTGGGTTTGCAAATCATTGGGATAGCGTTGCAAACGCCGGTTGAGGGTTCGCACCATTTCCGGATAGAGCTCCTGCCGACGGAGGAGCGCCACCAATTCCCGAAAACTCTGGACGTCTTCCGGATGTTCCTGGATAATTTGCCGGTATAGAGTCAAGGCCTGCTCCCAGTCCCCGTTTTGTTGAAACAGGCGCGCCTGTTGTTTCAATCCCGGGGTCTGCCCCAGGAGCAGGACACTCATGCACAAAAGCGCCAGACGTCTCATGGACCGTCCGCCTCCTTGGGCGGGGTCTGACCCCCGGAGTTGAGAGCATTGAAATACCGCCGGATCATGAGTTGGTAATCGGAGGAATAGCCGGCCTGTAGCGCCGTATTCATGGCGTCCAGAATGAGATTTTGCCGCTGGCCCAGATCCGCCGGGAGCGTCCCTGGCCCGCTATAGGTGAACTGGGTTCCCGTCCGGGATTTCCGTTCTTCCTTCTTGCCGCGTTGCGTTAAAGATTTCTGGCTGTCCAGCATGCGGGACAGAATTTTTTGCTGGCGAAGATGGGTCTTCCGGGTGTAAGTCCCGGTTCGCAGATCCTGGAGAACTTCATCCATATCCCGGGCCATCCCACCCAGGTCTCCGGTTTGCGGATTTCCGGAGGCGCGCATTTCATTCATGAGCTGCTGGAGGGACTTACGGACACCTTCCTGCCCCGCCAGCATGCGCTGAAGAAGCTGCTGTTTCAGGGGAGAGCCACTCTGACCCAACAGCAGCGGCAACCCCTGATTGTTGAGGGCTTGTTGTTGAGCCGCAAGCGCCTCCATTTGTTGCAGAAATTGTTCGAATCCGCTGGCCGACCCGGACTGTTGCATCTGGCGGGCCGCCGCATTCAAAGCCAGGGCCCCCTGGTTCAGGGCCGCCATGGCAGCTTCCTGTCCCTGGCGGGCGGCACCTTTATTCCGATTGGTCAATCCCTGTTGAGCGCTCTCCATTTTGAGACTGCTTAATCCAAAGGCTTTGCCCATCTCCGGTGTCACGGCAAAGGTTTCTTTCGACAGTTCGAACAACTGGTTCATCACCTCCCGTAACTGATCCCGGAGCATCTGCTGCCGTCCGGCCAGAGTCCGAAAACGGGAGGACTGGGGTGAAGTAGCCTCTGTGTCTTCCAGCAGCTTTTCCTGGGCTTTGGACAGTCCTATCGCCTGCCGCATGACCGCCTGAAATCTCCGGGCCATCTCTCCGGCCGTTTCCTGCTGGAAAGCGGAGCGGATGGACTGCATCTGATCCGCCAGTGATTGAAAATCTGCGGCCGCCAGCTGGGAAAAATGAGCCGCCTGGGATAGATTTTGATCCCCCAGTTGTGACTGGGTCGCCTCCAGGTGACGATCGGCCGCGGCGGCGGTTTCGGAACCGGCCAATTCCTCCATTTGGTCTGCTGCGGTCGGCGAAAAGGGTTCCACCAGCTCACGGGCTTCCTCGAGACTTTCTTGCACCTGGTCCCATTCCCGTTGGATGCGTGCCTCCCGTTCCTGCAGGCGGCTCAGATCGGATGGGTTTTGACTCTCGGTCCAGGTTTCGGTTTGGCGGGTGATCGCTTCCTGCTCCTTCCTGAGGGATTCCAGTCGACGGGTCAGTTCATCCATCTTCTGCTCCGCCTGAACTCGTTTCATCAGATCCAGGAATCGATCGATCTGAGTCTCCAGCTGCTCGGCGTTCTGTTCCAAATCCGCCAGGGCTTCCCGCACCTGATCCAGATCGGCTTCTTCCAGCTGGTCTTCCACCCGGGCCATCTGTTTCAGGATATTTTCGTCCAGCAGATCACTGATCAGATGCTGTAGTTGCCGAAACTTTTCTTTCAATTCCGGCGAAAACAGGTTGTGCTTTTCCGTCAGATTCTCCATTTCCTGGAGGGTTTCCGCCACCTTTTTCAGATGGTCCACCTGCTGTTTTAATTGATCCAGTTTTTCCTGGATGGTTTTTTTCTCTTCCCAGGACAGTTGTTCACTCTTCACCAGATCCAATTTGATTTCTTCCACCGCCTCCTGCCACTGCCGGAGTTCTTCCTGTTGCTGGGTGACGTCATCCTGCATGCCCGCTTCTTCCTCTTCAAAGGATTCGAACAGGTCCGCCAAGGAAGGCAGTCGCCCCACCCATTCTTCCGTGGCCGTCATCTTGGGTCCGGAAATGGCATCATTATCGAAAACTTCCAGATGAAAATGAAGTTCATCTTCCGGAAGCAGATTCAGGGCGGCCACATCCCACCAGGTTTTGACCGTCTGAGAGGTGCGATCCGGGTCCAGACCCGGATAGGAAAACACGGCTTCCATGGGTTTGATGTCCCCCATCCCGGGGTGGATGACCCGGTAGACGATATCCAATCCGGAAAAGCCAAAATCATCTTCGATCTCCACTTCCAGGGGAACTACCATATCGTCACCCAAATCGAAGCGGGGTTCGGGTGTCAGGATCCGGATATGGGGAGCCTGGTCCGGCAGGAGTTCCACCACGTAGGGAATGGGATTGGCGTTCGGCACCCCGCGTTGATCTTTCAGGCGGAGGGTAAGGGTATCCGGAGCCACCAGCGTAAACTCTCCGGAGGCCCGGCGGGCCCGGACCGCCAGCTCCTGACGGGATCCCGTAAACTGAATCGACGCCGCCTTCAATTCCCGGTTACTTTCCAGTTGGACCGCTACCTTGCTTCCCTTCAGGCCCCGGATCACGGCCAGGTTACCCTCCTGGGTTTCCGGTGATAAATGGGAATACAGGGGAGGAATCACGGTAAAGGAGAGGGACTCGATCGTCGGCCGGTCGGTGACCTGGATCCGGTGGGGGGGAGTCACCACCTCCCGCCAGGCTTCCCAGAAATGACGAGCCTTTACCCGGGCAAAATAGTGGTAGTCCTGGTACAAATCTTCAACGGAGGCCTGGATGTTACCGGAAGAATCGGGGTGCACCACCAGGCGGAGAGGACGGGCCAGGGAATCCACCAGCTCCTGTTCGGCGGGAAGGAACCGAATCTCTACCGAATCCGGGAGTATACCGGTGGTCCGGAACCGCACCGTCACCGGCTCCCCGCCCAGGGCGTGGATGTCTCCGGTCAGGGGGTTCAGGGTGAAGGGAGCCGGAGCCGAAAAAGGAGTGCGGGGGTGAATCCAGCGGTAAAAAGCCTGCCCGGCGGGAGTCCAGTGACTGCCGAGCCAAACCATGCTGAT
>RFIZ01000174.1 GCA_003695105.1 Fidelibacterota bacterium | reverse complement strand
GGGTGCGGCTCACCGCTCCATCCCAGATGTTCCGGTTGTAGAGACTGAAATTCCAGGAGAATTCCAGATTCAACCGTTGGTCATCCAGGATACCTTCCAGCGTGGTGCCAACCACCAGATTATCGGCAGGATCCCCGCCGCCCCAATGGTCGTTTGGAAAGGATATGCGACCGCCTGAATCCTGTACCATGGTAGCAAATTGACCGTAGGTATAGGTTCCTGGTCGAAGGCCGGTGGCGGTGGAATCCACCGTAAACCGGCTGACACTGCGAAGGGTTTTGTTGACACTTTCGAGATCGTCCTTGGCCTTCAAGGCGGCGAGTTTCCACCGGAATTTTTCCGGGGTACGGATGGAAATTTCATAGAGATTGATGGCTCGTTCGAACGTGTAGCCGGTGCGATCCAGGGGATAGGTATAAATGCCCGAACTGTCGGTTTTGATATTGGCAGTTTGCAGGAGATAGCCCCCGTCGGTTTCATCCTTCTCCTGCACCGCCCGCCGCAGGGTTCCGGACACGGACCGGAATTCGAACCAGGGAAAGGTGATGTACACACCGATTCCCCGGACCCGTTTTCCGTCAATCATGTACGGGGACACACTGGGATGATAATCCCCAATATCGATGGACAAGTATTGTCCGAATACCGTCGTCCAGGAAAACCGGTTGTAAGGTTGTTGAAAGGGATTTTCCCGGCTGGTCAGCCGAAAACTGGCTTTGGTATCCATCCAGGTGATGCCACTGGAAGCCTGTCCCGTGATTTCCCCGATCGTTTTGGATTGACCTGCAGTTTGCTCCCAGGACAAACGACTGCCTACTTTGCCCTTGAGATTCATTTGCTCCCGGATGGTAGGACCGCTTTCAGCCACCGAAAAGGTCCAATCGGTGGGAGCTATCGGCAGGCCGTGGAGGGTCACCATTCGCAGGGACAAAGTGTGGGTTCCGGGGGCAAGGGCTGGCAGGATCTTGGTTACCACACTCTGAGAATACTCCACTCCCGATACTTCCACTCCGTCCAGCAGCAGGCGGATTCGGGTCGTGTCCACGTCACCGGCAGAAAAGAGGGACACGGCAACGACCACCTCCTGCGCCGGTTGGTACGAACCCGGCTCCGGCGACAGGATCAGCACCTCTTCTTGTACTTCGGGTTTCGGTTTCACTTGCGCCCGGGATCGCCGTCTTCCCTGCGTCAAATCCGCCGGGAGATAGAAAGGGTTATCCCGCGGTGACCGGTCCGGATAGGAGACGATTCCTCCATTGCCCAGGTGCAGAATAATGAAATATTCCAAACCGGCGTCGGTGATGCGATTTCCTGGAATTTGTCGAGTCCAGCCGGTACCAGTGAAATTCATTTCCAGTACGAAATAGGATAGGGTACCGGGTTCCCGATAATAGATTTCGCCCTGCAGAACGTCAATGGGTTGCCGGTAAACCACCGATAATTCCAACGCTTCACCCGGAATGACTTTTTCCGGTTTTTTATGAAACAGGGCGTTCCGGTAAGGTGACTGTCCCCATAGCACCGTCAGGAAAAGCACCGCCCCCAAATATGTCCCTTTCATCGGGGCGATTTTAGGCGATATCCAAACGGGATGAAAGCTTAATGATAATGGATGACGAGTACTTTCTGGGTGCCGTCCGGTCCCACAAAGGTAATCCTCATGACAGACTCACCGGCTCCTTCAGCCTCATCCGGGTCCTGGGGGATCGTATTGGGATCGGTTTCACCTACAGACAGGCCGCCGTCCGGAGTGGAATTGCCGGTGAATCCGGCTGCCACGTTGATCGATTCTCCCGTCAATAAATTGGTGAAATTCACCAACCCTTCCAATCCAAACAACTGATCGCCGGTGAAAGGATTCGAGATGACCCAGAAATCCGTCCCTTTCACCGATGCCACGGAGGTGGGTGTTTGAACCACGAAATCACCTTTCCGTTGTTTGGTGACCTTGGCCCGAATAGTCCCATTGTCCATATTCAACCGTTTGGAGATGGCCGCCTGGGACCGCTTACCCGTGATTTCGATTTCGGTATCTTCCTTGATTTTCACCAGGGATTTATCATCGATAAAAACGATGGCCACAAAGCCGGAAGCTCCTGTGACGATTTTATCTCCGTCAGCCAGCACCGTACCTTGTTTCAGGGCCTGGCGTTTGCCGTTATCCACCCGGATATAATCGACTTTCCCCTGTACTTTGGTGGCCACGGCAATTTTACTGGCTGCCAAGGCACCGGACGTGATCAGAACAGCCAGGAAAAGGTGGAAACAAAGATATTTTTTCATTCTTCCACCTCCACCCCGGTCACCACCAGGTTTTGATTGATGATCTCATTGATGATATAATTCAGAGTGGCTTCATCCACCGCGACTCCATTGATGGTATATTGTCCGGAGGGAACAAACCCTTCCAGGCTGCTGGAAGCCCCTAACAATGCTTCAAACTGACCCTCGCCCAAGGCTTCCTGCAGTGCCTGAACCAGGGGAGGGACCGATTCGCTTTCCGGTGCGCCTGCTGCCGGATTCACAATTTTGAAAGCATAAATCGGCGAAAGGATCTCTTCGGCACCAGCCGTCGTGACCATCAGTTGTTTGATCTGCCAGACATAGACATGGCCATATTCCAATGGGCGCGCTCCTGACAGGGGATACTGGTAGGTGGAAAAAGTGCCGGTGGGTTCCCATTCCTGGGTGGGATCGAATGGCAGCGATAATTCGTCCTCAATGGCTTCCTCCGGAGTCGAATGAACCCCGGGGATGAACTCCGCAACCCGAATATAATTCTCACATCCCAGACAGGGTTGAGCATACCAGTTGAAAACCGGATACAGAGTATACAACAGGTTCTGGGACGTATCCGCCAGGGCCCCTCCAGGGGATTCCAGGGTGACACCCGTCGGCGTCCGGATCGTGATTGTGTGCGATTGCTCATCCGTCAGGGACAGATCCGAATCCGTATTCCCGGCATAGACCTTGATTTCCACCGTGTATTCACCATCGGGCAGCCGACCACTGGTCATGATCGAGGAAAGCAATTGATCGAACTGGGCCGGATTGATGATGGACACGTCCTGGGAGGAGACCGGAATCGTCACCGGATTGGGAGGATTGGCCAAATCATAGAGTACCTGGTTTTCCAGCGAAATATCCCGGTTATCGATGATCAGCGGAGCCTGGAGTTGAAAGGGCTGGGATCCCACTTCGACAATGGTGGTTGGTTCGGTTATTCCCAAAGAAGGTGAAACCATGGAGGCCCGAAACCATACTTTGACCCACACGGGATAGGTTCCGGACTCCTCGTATAACTGGTACCGGAACAGTTGAACATCGCTGGCTCCGGTTTGAATGTTGAAGCTGCTGATGTAATAGGTCGTATATTCAAATATCTGGCCCTGGAGTTTCACCGATTGGGCC
>RFIZ01000173.1 GCA_003695105.1 Fidelibacterota bacterium | reverse complement strand
CTGGAAGAAGCCAAGCGGGCTGAGGAAGCCCGTTTAAAGGCCGAAGCCGAAGCGGAAGAGAAAGCCCGCGCCGCCGCCGAAGAAAAGAAACGGGTTGAAGAAGAACGGAAGAAACAGGAAGCGGCCAAAAAACCGGAGAAAATATCTTCGAAAAAAAGGAAATTGCGGAAAATCGATCTCTCCGAGATCCAGGGAGACACCGGCTCGTCAGCCCGAACCACAAAATCCCGTAAGAAACAAGATTCATCCAAAGAAACCCAGAAATCTGTCGAAGAACGAGTCCGCCAGACACTGTCCAAGCTGGAACGAAAACCCAAGAAAAAATCACATAAGCGGACGAAGCATGAAACGGTGGAAGAATCGGTTTCACCCGGTTCTCTGCCGACCTTCGAAATTCCTGAATTTGCCAGCGTGGACGAATTGGCCAAATTATTCAATGTCAGCCCCAGTGAAATCATCCAAAAATGTTTTGGTCTGGGGGTTCTGGCCACCATCAATCAGCGACTGGAATGGGATACCATCGAACTTCTGGCCGTGGAATACGGCTACACGGCGGTAAAACAGTCTTCCGGAGGTGAAGAACTCTTTTCTCTGGAGGAAACGGACGAAGATCTGGAACAAGCAGAGCCCCGGGCTCCGGTGGTCACTGTCATGGGGCACGTGGATCACGGGAAGACGTCCCTGCTGGATTATATTCGCAAATCCAATGTGGTGGCCGGAGAATCGGGCGGCATTACCCAGCACATCGGTGCCTACAAAGTCGATCTCCCTCAGGGGCAATCCGTTACTTTCCTGGATACGCCCGGTCACGAAGCCTTCACGGCTATGCGGGCCCGGGGAGCCCAGGTGACGGATATCGTGGTCCTGGTGGTCGCCGCTGATGATAGCGTCATGCCCCAGACAGTGGAGGCGATCAATCACGCCAAGGCGGCCGGATCGGCCATGGTTGTGGCGATCAATAAGATTGACAAACCCGGGGCTGATGTGGATAAAGTGAAACGGGAATTGTCTGATCACGGCGTTCTGGTAGAGGACTGGGGCGGGAAAGTGCAGTGTGTTCCGGTTTCCGCCAAAACCGGAGAGGGAATTCCTGAGCTGCTCAACGCCATCCTGCTGGAAGCCGAAATCATGGAATTGAAAGCCAACCGGAATACCCTGGCCCGGGGAACCGTGGTGGATTCACGTCTGGATAAGGGACACGGCCCGGTGGCCACAATCCTGATTCAAAAGGGGACCGTTCATGTGGGCGATCCCTTCATTTGCAGTGATTATTCCGGAAAGGTTCGGGCCATCATCAACGAACGGGGCCAGCGCATCAAGGAGGCCGGACCTTCCGATGCCGTCCAGATTTTGGGTTTTGAACAGGTCCCTCAGGCGGCGGATATCTTTGCTGTCGTGGAAGACGAAAAAGATTTGAAACGGATCGCCTCCGAACGGCAACGCATATCCCGGGAGATCGCCCAGAAGAAAATTGCCTCTCACTCCCTCGATACCATGTCAGCCCTGATCAAACAGGGAACCATCAAACAATTGCCGCTGATTATCAAAGGAGATGTGGACGGGTCGGTCGAGGCACTCTCGGATGCAGTGGAGAAACTCAATACTGAAGAAGTGGGTGTGACCGTCATTCACAAAGCGGTCGGTATGATTTCTGAAGGTGATGTCTTGCTGGCTGAGGCTTCCAAAGCCGTCATTTTGGGATTCAATGTCCAGGTATCCGCCAATGCCAAGCTGCAGGCCAAACAGGCCGGGGTGGAAATCCGCACCTATAAAATTATTTACAACGCCCTGGAAGATATCAAACTGGCTCTGGAAGGAATGCTGGAGCCGGAGGAAGTGGAGGAAGTCCGGGGCAGAGCCGTGGTTCAGGCTCAGTTCAAAATCCCCAAGATCGGCTTTATCGCCGGTGCCAAAGTCACGGAAGGCATCGTATCCCGAAACCTTTCCGCCCGCCTGATCCGGGGCGAAGAAGTTGTGGTGGACCACACGGCCATTACCTCCCTCAAGCGCTTCAAAGATGATGTCAAAGAAGTGAAAGAAGGACTGGAATGCGGCATCGGGCTGGAGGGTGTGAACAAATACCAGGAAGGCGACGAAATTGTCGTCTATGAAAAGAAACAAATCAAACGGACGCTTGAAACCAGTTGAACATAGAAAGACCCTATCGGCGTGTTGATCGCGTTGGCGCCCAGATCCTGGAGATCCTGGCCGAGATCTCAACCAAACACATCGACATTTCGCATTTAGGCTTCATCACCTTCACCCGGGTGGATTTGACTCCTGATTTTCAAAAGGCTCATATCTTTTTCAGTGTCCTGCAGCCTCAGTTCCCCGTCGACGAAATCGTGCTGGAAATGAATGATCTGGCCAAGAGTTTCCGGCGCTTCCTGGCCCCTGAACTCCATATCAAGACCATACCGGCGCTGGTGTTCGAGTACGACGACAGTTTCGACCGGCTGGAGCATCTGGATGCCCTTTTCAAACAGATCCATGAACAGGATGATTCACGCGTTGATTAAGCCCGTTGGCTGGACGTCGTTCGATGTGGTGAAAAAAATCCGGTCCCTGACCCGTGAGAAAAAGGTCGGTCATGGAGGAACGCTGGATCCTTTTGCCGAAGGGCTGCTGATCATCGGCACCGGATCTGACACCAAACGGTTAGCGGAAGTTACCGCCGCTGACAAGACCTATCGGGGCGACCTATTCCTGGGGATGGAGACCGATACACTGGATCCGGAAGGGAAACCGGTCCGTTTCTGTCCGGTGCCGCTCCTGACCCGGGACCGGATTCAGACTGCAATGGCCGGGTTTCTGGGAGAACAAGACCAGATCCCCCCCATGTATTCCGCGAAGAAAATCCGGGGAAAGAAACTGTACGAATTGGCCCGGAAGGATCAGACCATTCCGCGGGAACCGTCACCGATCCGAATATTGGATTTCACCTGTCTGGAGTACAGAACACCGGTAATCCGGTTTGAAGTGACCTGCAGCAAGGGCACCTATGTCCGGGTTCTGGCCCGGGATTTGGCCCATCGTTTGGGCACTTGCGGTCATTTGATTTCCCTGGTCCGGACCCGGATCGGAGCCTATTCCCTGGCGGAAGCGGTCACGATGGAGGAGTTTGCGGCACAATGGAAGTGATCCGATCCCTGGAGCAAATTACGCCGCTGGATGAGAGCGTTGTCACCATGGGGTCCTTCGATGGATTGCATCGGGGACATCAGCAGATCATTCGCATGGCCGTTTCCCACAGCCATGTATTGCACACACCTGCCTGCGTCGTGACTTATCATCCCCATCCTCGTCATATTCTGGAACCGGATCAGCCCAAACTGCCACTCATCATGAGTCTGGACCAGAAACTGGCTCTGTTGGAACAGTTGGGTGTGGAACGCACGCTGGTGATTCCCTTTGATCGGGAGTTCTCCCGTTGGTCGGCCCAAAAATTTCTGGATGAATTGTTGTGGAAATATTTTCATCCGCAGCATGTGATCATTGGCTACGATCACCATTTCGGCTGGGGCAGAGAGGGGAGTCCCGAGTTTTTACGCAACTATTGTCGGCAAAAGGATATTCGTCTGGAAGTGGTGGCTCCGGTCAGCGATCAGGGCATCCATATCTCCAGCTCCCACATCCGAACCCTGTTGCAGGAGGGGTATGTCCGGAGGGCTTCCTTTGAGCTGGGGTGGGTTTTCGGCTTTCAGGCGCGGGTGGTTCACGGCTCGGGACGGGGCCGAACCCTGAATTTTCCGACCGCCAATTTTGTTCCGCTGGAGGAGAACCAGTTGTTACCCAAATCCGGAACGTACCTCACCCGTGGAAGAGTTCGTGGACAACTATTGTATGGAATGTGTAACTTGGGTGTTCGGCCAACCTTTGGCGAAGGCGAATATGTGATGGAAGTTCATTTTTTCGATAAAAACCTGGATGGTATCTACGACCAAACGATCCTGATCGAATTCCTGGAAAGAATCCGCGACGAACAAAAATTTCCTAACAAGGATGCACTGATTGCACAATTAACCCGAGACAGAGAAACCTGTCTCCAATTATTAGAAAAATACAGGAGGTAAAATGCCACTGACTGCTGAGAAAAAGGCAGAGATTATTCGTCAATTTGGTGCCAACGAAAAAGATTCCGGTTCCGCCGAAGTCCAGATTGCCTTATTGACGCAACGGATTCGTGATTTGACCGACCATGTCAATCTCCATAAAAAAGACAATCATTCCCGGCACGGGCTGGTCAAACTGGTATCCCAACGGAAAAAACTGATGAAGTATCTCCGCCGTACCAATCCCGATTCGTATGTGAAATTGATCAAAGAGTTAAAGATAAGAGGATAATAGTAAGCACATGATTGAAGTATCGCGGGAGATTGGTGGCCGCAAACTCACCATTCAGACCGGAAAAGTCGCCAAGCAGGCTTCCGGTTCTGTCATTGTAAGTTATGGTGAATCCACCATTATTGCCGCTGTCAATGCGGCCAAAGAGCTGCGGGAAGATATTGATTTCTTTCCCCTGCAGGTTGAATATCGGGAGCGGCATTATGCCGGTGGGAAAATCCCAGGGGGTTTTTTCAAACGTGAAGCCCGTCCCTCTGAACGGGAGGTTCTCACCAGTCGGGTGACCGACCGTCCCATCCGGCCCCTGTTTCCCAAGGAATTCAGGTACGAAACCCAGGTCGTGATCACGGCCCTGACATCCGATGGGGAAAATCCCACCGACACGCTGGCAGGTATCGGAGCCTCTACGGCCCTGATGATTTCAGATATACCCTGGAACGGGCCCATCGCCACCGTCCGGGTCGGACTGGTGGATGACGAATTTGTCATCAACCCCACCCGGGATCAGATTGAAGTATCCTCCCTGGATCTCACCGTATCCGGAAATGAGAACACCATCGTCATGGTGGAAGGGGAAGCGGAAATCGTTCCGGAAGCCACGGTGGTGGAAGCGTTGAAATTTGCCCACACCTATATCCGGGAAATCATCGACCTCGAGTGGGAACTGATCCGCCAGGTGGATGTGGTCAAGCGTCCCCTGCCGGAAGTGGAAGTCAACCAAACCCTGGTGCAAACCGTCACTGATTGGGTGGTACCCCAATTGGCGGACATTATTTCCATTGCGGATAAAAAAGAACGAGAGTCCGCCACACAGGCTCTGGAAGAAGCGGCTTTGACCGAATTCGCCGACCAATTCCCGGAGCAGGAAAAACAGATCAAAGAGGTTTTCCACGAGGAATTGAAAAAAGCGTTTCGGGAAAAAATCCTGTCCGATGGAATTCGTAGCGACGGGCGGAAAACCGATGAAATTCGTCCCATCACGATTGACACGGGATTCCTGCCCCGGACCCATGGATCGGTTTTGTTTACCCGCGGCGAAACCCAGGCGCTGGTGGTCCTGACCCTGGGGACGAAATCCGATGAACAGATCATCGACAGCATGGATGAGGATTATAAAAAGCATTATATGCTGCACTACAACTTCCCGCCCTATTGTGTCG
>RFIZ01000172.1 GCA_003695105.1 Fidelibacterota bacterium | reverse complement strand
GATCCACCGCTGCGGGCGGGTGTCCGGACGGGATACAGACAAGGTACGGGCTTTCGACATTCCCCTGGAAGAATCCGTCCGGATCGGCTGTCCCACCATCGCCACCGCCTATGCCGCCTATGAGTGTGTTCTCCGCCACCGCTATCCCGTGGGCGACCACGACTGGTTCGTGGGAGAAGTGGTGGCCATTCACGCTGACGATGAAGCCACCCGGGAAGGACTGTTGGATCCGGACCAGGTGGACTTTCCGCTCTACCTGGGCCGCAATACCTACCTCACCACCGATTCGGCGACCCGCATTGTGCTGCCGGACGATCCGGACCGGCTGAGAGAATGATTCGCCTGAACGAATTCGCCTTCCGGGACGGACACCTGGTGCCCATCGGGGCCGCCGCCCCCGGGGAGTACCGCTGTCCCTGCTGTCGACAGTCCCAGCACCCCCGGCGAAAGGCCTTTCCGCCCCACTTTGCCCACCGGCACCAGAACCCCAACTGCGTGTTGCCCCCCGCTGAAAGCGCCCTCCATTATCTGGCCAAGCAGGTCCTGGCCACGGCGGGCTGGGTGCGGCCACCCGGGTCCCGGTCCCGGCTGCCCCTCCACCGGATCCGGACCGAAGTCTCCCTGAGCGCTTTTATCGTGGACCTCTGGGCCACGGGTCCCCGGGGAGAAGACGTGGCCGTGGAAATCACCGTCGATCATCCTCCCGGACCGGACAAGGAAACCTTCTTCCGGGAACAGGGAGTCAAAGCCCTGGAAATCGATCTGCGCGGTTCCCTCCCTCCGGCGCCGGCTTTGGAAGAATGGATTCTCGCCGGAGCGACCCGCCGCTGGATCGGGGTACCGGACGGCACATCCTCCGGACTGGCCTCCCGGCGTCACCGGTACCGCCGGGAACGGTCCAGTTACGGTGCTTTCACCCGGCAGGTCCTGATCGAGACCCTCCGGGAGCTGCACCGCCGCACCGGAGGCCTGGAGCGACACGTATTTACCGGAAAGCTGGGACCGCCGCCCCCCGTGTTTCGCCGGAAACTTTCCCCCCGTCTCACCTTCGTGCAGTCGGAGGACCTTCCGCCGGTGTACGGTTGTTGCGCCTATCTCCCGGGTGTTACCCTCCGGCGGCGGGATCGGGGAAAGGTGGTTTGCTTCACTCTCCTGCCCGAACCGGGTCCCGCTCTCCTGCTGCCGGTGGAGAAGAAGGGCGTTTACCTGCCCCAGGTGGCCCGCTTCTGGAACCCGGTATCCGGGGACAGGACTTGATCCGTCCCCCGCGGGCACCGAAATTCCCGCCCCGTTTTTCCCCGAATCACCATGAGTACCCCTGCCAGAACCGTCGCTTTCCAGACCGTCGGCTGTAAACTGAACTACGCCGAAACGGATACACTGCAGCGGTCCTTTGCCGCCCAGGGATTTCATCCCGTCTCCTTTCATCAGGTGGCGGATGTCTACGTCATCAACACCTGTTCCGTGACGGCTCAGGCCGACCGGGACTGCCGGAAGCTGGTCCGGCAGGCACGGCGGCGAAATCCATCCGCCTTCATCGCCGTCACCGGCTGTTACGCCCAGCTGCAACCGGACACCCTCCAGGCCATGGAAGAAGTGAATGCCGTCTTCGGCTCCCGGGAGAAATTTTCCCTCCTCGATTCGCTGCTGGAAGAGGAATCCCTACAGAGATCGGTGCTCACTTCCCCGGTGGAATCCCTGACGACCTTTCAGCCATCCTACTCGCTGGAACATCGCACCCGGGCGTATTTGAAGGTTCAGGACGGCTGTGATTACCCCTGCACCTATTGCACCATTCCCCAGGCCCGGGGGCGCAGCCGGAACGGATCGATTGCGGAACTGGTGGAACAGGCCCGGACCATGGCCGCCGCCGGCGCCCGGGAACTGGTTCTGACGGGAGTCAATGTAGGCGATTTCGGTCGAACGACCGGCGAACGGTTTGCCGATTTATTGCGCGCCCTCCAGGTGGAAACCTCCCTCGACCGGATACGCATCTCCTCCCTGGAACCGAATCTGCTTTCCGATGAAATCCTGGACCTCATGGCGGAGCCGAACACGTCCCTCGCCCCTCACCTCCATCTCCCCCTGCAGTCCGGCTCCAACCGGATTCTCCGGACCATGAAACGACGCTACCGCCGGGAACAGGTGGCGGAACGGGTCCGGAGCCTGCACCTACGGTTGCCGGAGGCCGCCGTCGGGATCGATGTCATCGTGGGCTTTCCCGGAGAAGGCGACGCGGAATTTCAGGAGACGGAAGACTTTCTCACCGACCTGGATTGTACCTATTTACATGTGTTCTCCTTTTCGCCCCGGCCGGGAACTCCGGCCGCCGACTATCCCCGCCAGGTGGACCGCCGGGAGATTGCCCGACGTAGCGCCCGGTTGCGACAGCTCTCGACCCTCAAACGCCGCCGTTTCCAGGAACGGTGGCTGAACCGGGAAGCTCCGGTCCTGTTCGAATACACCCGGGAAGGGTACTGGTGGGGGCACACACCGGAATATATCCTGGTGCGCGTTCCGGCAGAGGAGGAAAACCTGCACAACCGCATCCGGCCTGTCCTCCTCAGTCGAAACGGAGGCGCCTACATGGAAGGTCAGTTGTCTTGATCCGCGCCCGGGGCCTGGGGAAGGCCGTCGGTGACCGGTGGTTGTTCCGGCAGTTGCAGTTCCACTGGACGGCGGGAGACCGGGTCGGAATCGTGGGCCCGAACGGCTCCGGCAAATCCACTTTTTTCCGCCTTCTCCTGGGCCGGGATTCCCCTACCGAGGGAGAGTTGCACCGCCGCACAGATTTGGTCATGGGCTATCTGCCTCAGGAACTTCCCGCCGCCGGCAAGGGCACGGTCCTGGAGGAAGTGCTGGCCGCTGCTCCCGACCTGTTGGAGCTGGAACAAACCCTGGACCAGATCTCCCTGGCCCTCCGGCGCAGTCCCGGAGACGAATCTCTCCTGAAGCAATGGGGCGAAATCCAATCCCGCCTCGACGCCAGGCAAAGCTGGAATCGGGAAGAAGAAGCCCGGTCGATGCTTTCTTCCCTGGGTTTCTCGGAAGAGCAGGTGACGATGCCCTACGCCAGTTTGAGCGGCGGCTGGCGCATGCGCGTCCGCCTGGCCGGCCTGCTGGTACAGAAACCGGAGGCTCTGTTGCTGGACGAACCTACCAACCACCTGGATCTGGACGGGGTACTCTGGCTGGAACGGTTTCTGGCTTCCTGGCAGGGGCTTCTGCTCCTCGTCTCTCACGACCGGGCCCTGCTGGACCGGATTGCCACCCAGATTTTGTGGTTTGCTCCGGAAGGGGCGTTACTCCGGAAAGGAAATTTTAGCCGGGTCGAGGAACACCGCAGGCAAATCCGCGACCATCAGCTGGCGGCCTGGAAGCACCAGCAGAAACAACGCCTGGCCACGGAACGGTTTATCGACCGCTTCCGGGCGAAAAACACCAAAGCCTCCCAGGTGCAGAGCCGCATCCGTTATCTGGATCGTCTGGAACCCATCGCTGAACCGGAAGGAGATCCGGACGAGCCCCGGATTCGGATTCCCGCCCCTTCCCGGGGCCCCTTGCGTCTGATCCGCCTGGAAGGAGCCGGAAAAACCTTCGGGGAGCGGGTGATATATTCCCGGGTGGATTTTACCCTGGAACGGGGAGAAAAAATCGCCCTCACGGGACCCAACGGCAGCGGGAAATCCACCCTCCTGAAGCTGCTGGCCGGCAAGGAGAATCTCACCTCCGGCGATCGACGGGTCGGGCCGGATG
>RFIZ01000171.1 GCA_003695105.1 Fidelibacterota bacterium | reverse complement strand
TGGGCCCGGGGAGTGGATGTGGTCTGGAATCTAAAATAATTTAGAAATACACTAATAATTACTAAAGATTTAAGAAATATTTTCTAATTACAAAAATTATTTTTGTAATTCAGTTATAATTCCGTAGATTTTTCCTGATGGACGATAAAGATCGACACATTCTTCAATGCCTGCAGGAAAACGCCCGGATGACGGCCAGTGAAATTGCTTCCCGGGTCGGCCTGTCGGTTCCGGCGGTGGGTGAGCGGATTCACAAACTGCAGGAAAGCGGTGTAATCCGGGGCTTCCACCTGGATCTGAACGCCCGCCGGGTAGGCTACGATTTGTTGGCCTTCATCACCGTCGACAGTGCTTCTTCGGAACATTACGAAACGTTTGTCCACCGGGTCCGGCTTCACCCGAAGATCCAGGAATGTCATTCCATTACCGGCGGAGGCAGCCATATCCTGAAAGTCAGAGCCGTATCCTCGGAAGATTTGGAAAAAATCCTTCGGGACATCCAGTCGTGGCCGGGAGTGGTCCGCACGCACACCATGGTGGTGCTGAGTACCTATAAGGAATCCCATGCCATCGCTCTGGAACCCGAACACAGCCAGAAAGGACACTCATGACAGCAGAAGAAATTTTGAAATCCGCACGGGAGCAGAATATCCGGTTTGTGGACATGCAATTCACGGATTTACCCGGCATTCTGAAAGCCGTCACCATTCCCGTGAGCAAACTCCCGGAAGTGCTGGAAAACAATATTTGGTTTGACGGCTCTTCGATTGAAGGGTTCACGCGAATTTTCGAAAGCGACATGTACCTCAAACCGGATCTGAATACCTGGGCGGCTATTCCCTGGACTCAGGGTACCGGCAACGATACGGCCCGGCTGATCTGTGATGTCTACCTCCCGGATGGAAAGCTGTATGCCGGATCCCCCCGATCTATCCTGGAACGGCAACTGGACCGGGCGGCAGAATTGGGTTTCACATACAATGTGGGGCCGGAGTTGGAATTTTTTCTGTTTCGGAAAGAAAATGGCGTCATTCGTCCCCTGCCCCACGACAAGGGTGGCTATTTTGATCAAACCACGGATCTGGCTACCACCATCCGCCAGGACATGACCCAAGCTCTCCAGGAACTTCACATCGACGTGGAAGCCCTGCATCATGAAGTGGCAGCCGGACAGCATGAAATCGATTTTCGTTACGGTGACGCCCTCACCGTCGCTGATAATGCCATTACCTTCAAATACGCCGTAAAGTCGGTGGCCCACCAGCATGGACTTCACGCCACCTTCATGCCCAAGCCGATCGCCGGTATCAATGGCTCCGGGATGCACGTACACCAGAGTTTGTTCCAGGGGGATCAGAATGTGTTTTATGATGCCCAGGGGAAATATCACCTGTCGGATACAGCCCGGTATTTTATCGGCGGACAGTTACATCATGCCCGCGCCCTGGCGGCCATCCTGAATCCGACCGTCAACTCCTACAAACGACTGGTTCCGGGATTTGAGGCGCCCGTGTATATCAGCTGGGCCAACACCAACCGTTCGGCGTTGATCCGGATACCCCGCTATACGCCGGGCCGGGAAAATTCCACCCGCTGCGAACTGCGATGTGCCGATCCCTCTTCCAATCCCTATCTGGTATTTACGGTCATGCTGGCCGCCGGTCTGGACGGAATCGAAAGGAAACTTGAACCGCCTCAGCCGCTGGAAGAGAATATTTTCGCCCTTACGGAAGCGGATCTCAAATTAAAAGAGATTGCCACGCTGCCGGTTTCTCTGCGGGAGGCAATCGATGAATTGCTGGAGGATGAGGTGATCTGCACAGCCATCGGCGAAACCGCCTTGGAGGCGTACACCACGGCGAAACGAGCCGAATGGCAGGGCTATGCCGCCAGTGTATCCCAATGGGAATTGGACACCTATCTGGAGATTCTCTGAAGACCGACTGAGATTGCTGAGCCCAGGGTCGCATCCGGGGGCCGGTTTCCTCTCTGATCCGCACTCCGGTTGATTTCGGTCCCTTCTTTCCCGGAGGAATCCTGCTGTTGGTAGGCTATCCCCGGTGTAATTTTCACCATGTGGAATCACCTGATCCGACGTCTCTTGGTCTGCCTGTTCCTGGGCGCAGCCCTTTGGGGGCGGGACGCCACCATTCCCATTGTCCTGGTGCATGGCTTCATCGGATGGGGGCCGGAGGAACTGGGATCGTACCGTTACTGGGGTGGTTCCGAAGACCTGGCCCAAACCCTGAGGGACAGCGGGTTCACTGTCTTTGTGGTGTCCGTCGGTCCGGTTTCGTCCAATTGGGATCGGGCCGTGGAAGTCTATACCCAATTGAAAGGCGGGCAGGTCGATTACGGCAAACGCCATGCGGAAACCTTCGGAATCATCCAAAAACCGGAAGGAAAAACCTATCCCGGTTTATATCCCGAATGGGATGAGCACCATCCGGTCCATTTCATCGGCCACAGCATGGGCGGACAGACGATCCGTATGCTGGATTATCTTTTGACCCATGTGATCTATGCCGACGAAGAGAATCAGATTCCGGAAGCCAGCTCCCTGCTGGGGCAGGAACATCACGGCTGGATCCGGTCCATCACGACCCTGGCCACCCCCCACGACGGGACGACCCTGTCCGATTTGGTGACCCGGTCGATTCCCTTCCTGCAATATGTCCTGGGACTGGCGGCCATGGTGGGGTCCGACTACTACAATTTTGATCTCGAGCAGTGGGGTTTTGAACGGAAACCGGACGAATCCTGGATGGAATACTTCGAACGCATGAAAAATCATCCGGCCTGGAAGACGAAAAACATTTCCGCCTGGGATTTGAGTGTGGAAGGCGCCCGTCAACTCAATACTCGGGTGCAGGCCGACCCGGAAGTATATTACTTTTCTTTTGTCTTCCGAAACACCCATCGGGATTCAGCCACGGGTGCCGAAATCCCGGACAGTGATATGAATATCATATTACGCATGCGGGCCCGGATCATCGGGTCGGAGGTGGCCTTCTTTGCCGACGGGACCGCTACCGATTCCACCTGGTTTCCCAATGACGGCGTGGTCAACACCCGTTCCCAGTACGGGCCCACGACCGGCCTGAACGGACCGGATCCCATTGCAGAATATCATGAAGGCGAACCCCTGATCAAAGGACAGTGGTATACGATCGGTCCCCTGCGGATGGATCACTGGCGTTCGGTGGGGCACGGCAAATTCACGCCCCGGCAACGGCAGGAACTGGTTCAGCTCTACCTGCAACACTGTAAACGTCTGATGAAGTTACCTTAAAGGAGTTTTCCATGTCTGCTCGACGAATTTCTATTTCCGACCTGCTTCGTTTTCGGCTGGTGTCCGATCCGCAATTGTCCCCGGATGGGCAGCGGGTGGTGTTCGTTGTCGAACGCATGTCAGCCCGGGAGAAACGATACCATTCTCACCTTTTTCTGAAGAATTTGGGATCCCGGGGAATGCGACCGCTGACCCGCGGTACAGTTCAGGACAGTTGTCCACGCTGGTCACCTGATGGTAAACAGATCGCTTTCATCAGTAAGCGGGAAGAGACCAGTCAGATCTGGATCCTGCCCATGGAAGGCGGCGAAGCCTATCCTTTGACCCAATTGCCCCGGGGACAAATCCAGTCCCTGGTCTGGTCGCCGGCCGGTGACCGAATCGCTTTTTTGTTTCATCCGACGGGAAAGGAGGTACCCTTCACCAAGGACGGGAAACCGGAGGTGCCGGTGTACCGTCATATCCGGGATATCTATTACCGCCTGGACGGTCAGGGCTGGCGTGACAGTGAGACTTCTCATGTCTGGGTGGTGGATGTTTCCACCGGACGCAGTTGTGCCCTGGTGGAGGGACCCTATGAAGATGCTTTCCCCTCCTGGTCACCGGACGGTACGGAAATTGCGTTCATATCGTTCCGGGAAGAGGACTGGCAATTGCGTTTGGAGGAGCAGGATATCTACAGCGTTTCCCTGGAAGACGGCTCGTTGCGGAAATGGTCTGCCCCGGCCGGACCCAAGGAAGGACTCTCCTTTTCTCATGACGGCAGACGATTGGCCTATCTGGGCCATCAACGGCCCTATCACAGTTGGGGTTCGGTGGGATATCTTCTCAACACGGTAGATCGTGAGGGCAAACACCGGAGCTATGGCCAGGATCTGGACCGCACGGCCTATCCATTGACCCTGGGGGATATCACCCCCGCCTTCGCTCTGGCCAATCCGGTCTGGTCCCAGGATGATCGGGAGATCTATTACATCCTATCCTCGGAAGGAGGACAGCCTCTGGTCAAAACCGATCTGGAAACCGGGAAGACCCATCCCGTGACGGACCCGGAGCAGGTAGTGATTTCCTTTGCGCTGGATTTTCGCCGGGAAAGAGGCGTGTTTCACGGAGCGCGGCTGGACCGTCCGGACGAATTGTATCGTTTGTCATTGAAAACGGGTGACATGGCCCCCCTGACGAATCTCAATCCCTTTCTGCGGTACAGAAATTGGGTCCCCGCCCAGGAACATTGGTTCCAGAACGGTGAGCAACGCTTGCAGGGGTGGCTGGTCCTTCCGCCGGACTTTGATGGCTCCCGTCGTTACCCCATGATTTTGAACATCCACGGCGGTCCCCGGTGCCAGTACGGCCGCACCTTTTATCACGAAATGTATGTTCTGGCGGCGGCGGGGTATGTGGTCTTTTACATGAATCCCCGGGGATCTCAAGGGTATGGCGAAGCCTTTGCCGATGCGATCACCGGGCAATGGGGAGAACCGGCCATGTCCGACCTCATGGCCGGGGTGGATTACGTCCTGTCGCTGGGATTCGTCGATGCAAACCGGTTGGGTGTTACCGGCGGCAGCTACGGCGGGTACATGACCAACTGGATTGTGACGCACACGGATCGCTTTGCCGCGGCCGTGACTCAACGCTGCGTTTCCGATTTGCGAAGCATGTTCGGGAACTCCGATGTGGGATGGGACCTGGCCTATGAATTCGGCGGGCCTCCCTGGGAAGAAGAGGATACCTATCGCCATTGGTCGCCGATTACCTATATCGAACGGTGCCGCACTCCGCTGTTGATCATTCACAGCGAAAACGATTTACGCTGCAATATCGAACAAGGGGATCAAATGTTTACTGCCCTGAAATTTTTGAAACGGGACGTGGAATACGTGCGTTTTCCGGAAGAATTCCATGGCTTGTCCCGTCACGGACGTCCCGATCGGAGACAGGCCCGCCTGCAATGGATTGTGGACTGGTTCAACCGTTATTTACAGGAGCCGGCATGATCACGATCAAGGATTTCTCCCGACTGGATATACGCCTGGGGACCATTGTGGCTGTGGACGCGTTCCCGGAGGCGAAAAAACCGGCCTATAAACTGAAGATTGATCTGGGTCCGATGGGTGTCAGTTCGTCCAGTGCCCGGATTACGAATCACTATCGCCCCGAGGATTTACTCCGGCGCCAGGTGGTTTGTGCCGTGAATCTGGGGCCGAAACGGATCGGTGGGTTTGTATCCGAGGTCCTGGTTCTGGGCATTCCCGATGAAAACGGGGCCGTCCTTCTGCTTCAGCCGGATCGCCCCCTGTCCAATGGAGCCCGGATCAGCTAGGCCCCTCGTGCTGGACGGTGCCCTGGGCACCGAATTGCAACGGCGAGGCATTGCCTGTCCCCTGCCGCTCTGGTCGGCGGAAGCGAACTTCACCCACCCGGATGTGGTGGAGACCATTCACCGGGAGTATGTCGATGCCGGCGCAGACATGGTAACGACCAATACCTTCCGTACCACACCCCGGACCTATTTCAAAGCCGGTTATTCTTTGAACCGTTCCCGCATCCTCGCCCGCGACCGCTTGAATCGTGCCGTAGAACTGGCCCGGCGTGGGGCAGGAAATCGCCGGGTGTGGGGATCGATTACAACATTGGAAGATTGTTACCATCCCGAACTCTGTCCCGGACAGACCGCTGCCAGGGATGAATATGCAGAATTAACCGAGTGGTTTCTGGAACAGGGAGTCACAACGATTGTGTTTGAAACCATGGGAAACGTGGACGAGATCGAAGCCGCCGTGACTTTGACGGCAGGTCACCATGACCGGATGTTGAGTCTGTTGCTGCGGAGTGCCACGCGCCTCTGGGATGGTACGGAATGGCTTTCTTACCTGTCCCGCTGGCAGGCCACGTTTACGGCTCTGTTGGTCAACTGTGTTCCCCTGGAAGTGGCTACCAAAGCTCTGCGTATGTTGGCTGAACAATCAGTACCAAAATTTGGCGCCTATCCCAATCTGGGCTGTTCCCCGCCCGAAGACGATGGACATTTGACTGCCATCGTCCCGGACTCCGCCTTCCTGGACTTTGTTCAGGAGGCCCTGTCTCTGGGACCCCGTTACCTGGGAGCCTGTTGTGGCTCTACTCCCCGCCATATTCGTCTTCTGCGTGAAAAAGTCGATCGACAGGCGCCCTGATATTTTGTAATATACAACTATGGAGTTTGGCGAATTACTCAAGCATTTCCTGATTGACCTCCAGTCCCTGTTTCGGGTGCAGGTGACCCGGCCGGGCATGACGCTGCCGCAAATTTTATTGCTGTCATCCATTCCCGATGAAGGAGCGGATATGACGACCCTGGCCCGGAAGTTGGGTGTGGATAACAGTACCATGACCCGGTTGATCGGTGGGTTAGAGCGACGAGGCTGGGCCCGGCGGACGAAAAGCGAAGAAGATCGTCGGGTGTCCCGGGTGATGCTCACCGAAAGGGGAGAACAGCTCCAAACCAGCATCGACCGGCGGATCGAGGTTTTCGGTCAGGGATTATTGCGGTCGGTTCCGCTGGAAAACCGGGAGGAGGTTCGGGAGATCCTGCTGTCTCTCCACTGGCTGTTGTCCAAAAAAAATCTGGAACGATATTAATTGTGTAATACAAATATAACGAATCTTTTACTGGGGTGGTACCAGACGCATCGTCGGGACCTCCCCTGGAGATCTACCTCGGACCCCTACCGGATCTGGCTGTCGGAAGTGATGCTCCAGCAGACCCGGGTGGAGACGGTGATTCCCTACTACGAGCGTTGGTTGCAGGCCTTTCCGACCCTGAGAAAGGTGGCCGAAGCAGAGCTGGAATCCTTGCTGAAACTCTGGGAAGGGTTGGGGTATTACAATCGGTGCCGAAATTTCTGGCTGGCCGCGAAAGAGGTTCAGTCACGATGGAAAGGCTGTATTCCGACCGATCCCACGGTGTTCCAGTCTCTGCCGGGTGTGGGACCCTATACGGCCGCCGCCGTTTTGTCCATTGCGTACGGGCTCCCGCTGCCGGTAGTGGACGGAAATGTCCGGCGCTGGTTGGCCCGGTATCTGGGTCTTCGGACGATGACTCCTTATAATCGGAAGCGCATGCGAAACCGGCTGGCAACCTGGCTTCCGGCAGACCGTCCCGGAGATTTTAATCAGGCTGTGATGGAACTGGGGGCCCGGATTTGTCGCCCCACCCGGCCCCGTTGTAAATCCTGTCCCGTCGCCGCTGCTTGCCATGCCAATACCCGCCGGCAGGTGGACCGGTATCCCCGGCGGGAAGTCAAAAAACCGTTGCCGGTCAAAACGGTGGTCGTGGGTCTGTTATGGCACCGGAGCCGGTTTCTCATTACCCGCAGAGACGAAAAGACGCATTTAGGCGGCCTGTGGGAGCTCCCTGGCGGTAAGGTGGAGCCGGGAGAATCTCTTCCGGCGGCGTTGAAGCGGGAATTTCGGGAAGAATGTGGCCTCGAAGTCCTCCCGGGTAAAAAAGTGGGCACCGTTCAGCACGCCTACAGCCATTTTGCCATCGATTTGCACCTGTATCATTGTTCCAGTCCGAACCCGCAGACGATTCAGACGCGGCAGCCCTATCGTTGGATTACGCCCGGGGAGATTTCCCACTTTCCGTTTCCGGCGGCCAACCATAAACTATTTACCTTGTGCCGGCGGCAGCAATGGGCCTCATGAATACCCTGGTAGCGGTTGTGCTTCTGGTGGCGGGACTGGTCGTCTTTGCCGTTCTCGCCCCTCTCTATCTTCTCTTGCTCATTGTATTTCCGGCTCCCCGTCTTCATCGTTTTGTCCGCCTGTTTTGCCGGTTGTTTTTATGGGCAACCGGGCACCGCCTGCAGATCGAGGGAGAATTTCCACCTCCCGATCAGGGACCTTACCTGTATTTATTCAACCACGAATCCCTGTTTGATGTTTTTATGCTGGGAGCGGCCATTCCTCATTATTTTACTTCGGTGGCAGCCGCCAAGCAGTTCCATTGGTTTTTCTGGGGCTATTTGATACGGCGATACGGGGCGATTCCCATCCGACGCCGGGAATTGGATAAAGCCATTCAAAGCCTGAATCAGATGGAATCGGTCATCCGCCGGGGGACTTCCTGTATCATCGCTCCGGAGGGGACCCGAACCCTGACCGGTAAAATCGGACCTTTCAAGAAGGGACCCTTTCATGTGGCCCTCCATACCGGAGTCACTCTGGTTCCGGTGGGTATTTGGGGGGCATTCGAGGCCAAATCAAAGTTAGACTGGAAAATCAAACCGGGTCGCCTAATTTTGCGGGTGGGAAAACCGCTCAGATATGAAGAGTACCGGCAGGAAACGGTGGAATCCTTACAGGCGAGGATTCGCCGGAACATCATACAATTGTCAGGGAGAGAAGGATGACCAAACCCCAATCCTTAGCCGATTTTAATTGCGTCGTGACGGGGGCCAGAGGCGCGACCGGATCTGCCATCAAAGACTATTTACTTGAGCAGGGAGCGACCGTGATCGGGACGCGGCGGGGATTACCCGGTCCCCTGGAAGCGGTGGGAGAGCATGAATGGTCCGTCCAGGTAAACATGAGTGACCGGAGTGCCGTGGAAAATGCGGTAGCCCAAATCCTCAGCACCGTGAGCCCGGTTCAGGCCTGGATCAATGTGGCCGGGGGTTTCCGTACCGGGATTTCGGTTGCAGATCTACAGCACAGTCACCTTCATGAGATGATGCAAATGAATTTCTTCACGGCCCTGAACGGGTGCGCGGCCATCGTCCGGCATTTTCAGAGCCAGTCTTTTGGTCGACTCATCAATTTTGGTTCGGCTGCGGTGGATACGGGGATGGCCTATTCCCTGCCCTATGTCATGAGTAAGGCCGCCGTGACGGAATTGACCCTCACCCTGGCTCAGGAACTCCGTGGCGACGTAACCTGCAACATTATCATTCCGTCGGTGATCGATACGCCGGCCAATCGGGAGGCCATGCCGGACGCGGATTTTTCCACCTGGACCTCACCGCAAAAAATTGCCGAAACGGTCGGGACGATTCTTTTGGGTTCCATGAATGGAGAAAAATTGTATGTCTAAACGGATTCTGATACCGTTGGCGGACGGCTTCGAGGAAATTGAAGCCGTCACGGTGGTAGACATCCTGCGTCGGGCCGGTGCCGACGTAGTGACCGCCGGGTTGCAAAAACGCAATGTGACCGGTTCCCACAACCTGCATCTGGTGGCGGATACCGTTCTGGAGGAATGTTTGACCGAGACTTGGGATGCCATCATTCTGCCAGGGGGGGTACCGGGAACTCCTAATCTGGCAGAGGATTCACGGCTGATTGATCTGTTGCAGAAACAGGGAGCCGCCAATCAAGTAACGGCCGCCCTCTGTGCCGCCCCCTACGTGCTGGACCGGGCGGGATTAACCCGTCAGAAACGGTTTACCTCCCATCCCAATTGGGTAGAAAAAATTCAGGCAGGAGACAACACCCAACACCGGGTCATGATTGACGGCAACCTGATCACGGGGCAAGCCGCCGGTTCTGCGATGGAATTTGCCTTCCTAATCGTAGAATCTCTCTTCGGTCCGGAAACGGCCGACGCCGTGAATCAGGGTGTTTTGGCCCGCCGCTAACAGAAGGAAAGGACGCTTCATGCCGACCCAATCAATATCCATGTCCAACTACCATAAATACTCTCAGGATTTCCAGGCGGATCCCCAGGCTCAGCTGGCGCGAAATGCGGCCGTGCAACGGGACATTCGGGAACTGGCCCTGAATTGGGAGTCTTTTCGTCAAATCGACCATACCTTTTCCCAAGTGATCACCGGTGAGCTGCCCATTACCAATCAAAAAAAGAGCGGACGCTGCTGGGGATTCGCCGGCCTGAATCTCCTTCGGATTGCACTTTCACGCCGGTACAATCTGGATTCCTTTGAGTTTTCCCAGAACTATTTCATGTTTCATGACAAGCTGGAGAAAGCCAATTATTTTCTGGAAAATATTCTTTCCACCCTGGAGGAACCCTGGGACAGCCGCTTATTGATGCATCTCCTGTCGGATCCGATTCAGGATGGGGGTCAATGGGATATGTTTGTCAACCTGATCGAGAAATATGGACTGGTACCCAAATCCGTCATGCCGGAGAGCTTTCAGAGCAGCGAATCCATGATGATGAATCGGATCGTGACCCGAAAGTTGCGGGAATTTGCGGCTCAGTTACGTCACGCCCATCACCGGGATGGCGTCGGTTTGAACGAATTGCGGGCGCTGAAGGAGGACATGCTGGGAGTGGTCTATCGTCTCCTGGCCATTCATCTGGGCAATCCCCCGCAGACGTTCGACTGGCAGGCACGGGATAAGGACAACAAATTCCTGCGCTATGAAGGCCTGACCCCCCAGCAATTCTACCGGGACCATGTTCAGGTGTCGTTGGCGGATAAAATTTGCCTGATCAACGCTCCCATGCAGGACAAACCCTATCAAGCTTTGTTCACGGTGGAGTATCTGGGGAACGTCGTGGAAGGTCGCATCGTCAAATACATTAATCTGGAAGTGGACCGGTTGAAGGAGTATGCCATTGCCACCCTCCAGGATGACCAGCCGGTCTGGTTCGGGTGCGATGTGGGAAAACATTTTCATCGGGACCTGGGAGTCATGGACATGGATCTGTATGACTACGATTTGTTCTATGGTGTTCCGATTGGTATGGACAAAAGCACCCGGCTGGAATATGGTGACAGTATGATGACCCACGCCATGTTGTTCACCGGTGTCGATTTGAAAGATGGCCGTCCCCGGAAATGGCGGGTGGAAAACAGTTGGGGAGAAAAAGTGGGCCAGAAAGGGTATTTCATCATGTCCGATAGTTGGTTTGACGAATACCTCTATGAAATCGTGATCGACAAGCAGTATCTCCCGGAGGAGATCCGGCAATTATACGATCAGGAACCGATCCGGCTGGCTCCCTGGGATCCCATGGGAGCTTTGGCTCACTGAAGCGAAACGATTTTTCAGCGATCGTAATAGGCGATCAGCGACGCCTTGGCCAGCGTGGCCGTATGGAGATAAAATCCGACCATTTCCGGAGGAGCCTGAGCGTCCAGCCCCAGATGATCCACGCTCAGAGCATAGACGGTTATGATGTAGGCGTGGGGTCCGTCTTCCACCGGGGGGCAGGCTCCGCCGAATCCCGTCTGACCGAAACTGGTCATGCTCTGGATCACCCCTTCCGGCGCCAGATGCGATTCCACGTTTCCGGCATTCCGGGGCAGCATGTGCACATCGGCGGGAATATCGAACACGACCCAGTGCCACCAGCCGCTGCCGGTGGGTGCATCGGGATCGTACACGGTGATGGCAAAACTTTTGGTGCCCGCCGGAGCATTGGCCCAGGACAATTCGGGACTGATATTATTCCCTTCACAGCCAAACCCGGCAAAAACCTGGTCGTTGGTAAGCTGGCCGGAGATGTCGGGACTGGTGAGAACGAAACCGCCGGCTTCCAGGGTGGCGGCCAGGCAAAGAATCCCCCAAAAACGCAGGTGATGGTTCCTACTCATGATACCCTCCTTTCTTCCCCTGACACCGGATTGGCATAACCGGTGTTGGAAATAATGTTAGAAATATGCTTACAGAGAAACAAGGATTTTCTGGATTTCCAAAGATGTCATGAAGCATTTGTTTCTGTTTGATATAGACGGGACTTTGTTGAATCCGGGACCCGTACCCCGGGCGAGCCTGAACCGGGCCTTTGGCGACATCACCGGTAGGGAGGCCCGTTTCCGGTTGGAAGATGTGGCCGGATTCACGGATCCGTCCATCGTCCGGCGGGGTCTGGAAAAAGTGGGGATCGATCGGGATCAGGGTGAAATGGTGACCAGGATTCTGAATCGCTACCTCCAGCGACTGGAGCAGGAATACGACGCTTCGCCTGAAGCCTTTGTGTATTCCGATGCTGTGGCCCTGCTGGCCAGACTGGAGAAGAAACAGGCCTATCTGGGGTTGCTCACCGGCAATATCTCCCGGGGAGCCCGGATCAAGCTGGGGCGATTCCATTTGTTTCATCGTTTTCCTCTGGGTGTGTTCGGTGAGGATGGAATGACCCGGGGAGATCTGCCTCAGGTGGTCAGGGAACGAGCCTGGGACGTGTTCCATGAATCGTTTCGCTACGAACAAATGATAATTATTGGTGACACGGTGGAAGACGGGAAACTGGCCCGGGACTACGGTATGCCATCCCTCCTTGTGTGTCGCCGACAAGAGTGGTGGGAAAAAATGGAGGCCCTCCGGCCGGCGTGGCTGGGAACCTCTCTGGACGATCCTGCCTGTTGGGAAACCATTCAACGATTGGAGGAATCATGATCTTCTTGGGATCCATCATAAAGGTAGTCCATCTCCTGGCTTTTGCCGTCTGGTTTGGCAGTGGATTTGTGCTGATCCGGTCTCTGAGTGACGAAGCGGCCCACTCCCGCACCGGGGCAACCACGATCCCCAGGATTCAGGGGTGGGCGGCACTGGTACTGGTGGCTGCCGGGGTTGGTATGCTGCTGGTATATCCTTCATTGCTGCAGGGCGGCTGGCTGCACACGAAAATCCTGTTGTGGCTGATTGCCCTGGGACTGACGCACATGAGCCGGGCTAAACTCAACCGGTCCGATTCGGCCGACAGCCTTACGACGGTTCGCTGGATGCAGGCCGGGGCGTTGTTGTGTATGGTCCTGGCGGCCCTACTGGTTGAGACCAAACCCTTCTGACCCCCGTTCGGCAGCTAATCGGGGAAGGATTCCCGCCCGGGACAGTGCCCGGCGCCAGTTCTGGATCTTTTCCTGCCGCCAGGCCTTACTTTGCCGGGGATGGTAGAGGGGATGCAGGGAAGCTTTCTCCCGGGAAATGTCCGCCAGTGACGGGTTCGTCAGACAGCGAAGCACTCCCAAAGCCGTTTTGTCCTTTTGTACGGTGTGACCCACTGGGTGATCCAACAGATCGGCCAGAAATTGAAGCAGTGGAGGACGGGCTCCGCCTCCGCCGGCCGGCAGGGGGTGGTCCGGCAGATCGACGGCCATGGCGGCAAGGATATCCGCTGTGAGGAACCCGATCGACTCCATCCCGGCCCGGACCACTTCATCCAGGTTATCCGGATCCAGATGCCAAAAGATAGTTTGAAACTGATCCTGCCAGTAGGGGGCCGCCAGACCAACAAATCCCGGTACCAGAATTCCCGTGGTGGAGGTAGCCGCCGCCCGGCGATGCCATTGCATGTCCCGGTGGGGCAAGTGAAACTCATCCTCGAGCCAGTAAAACAGGGAATTGCAGGCATTAATCGTACCTTCCAAAAAGTAATGACACTCATCGCCGCGGGAAACCAGAACATTGCTGAGAAGACCGGGAACATGCTTGGCAGTCGATCCGGTGTGAACCTGCACCGATCCGCTCGTGCCAAAATTCAAAGCCAGAGAAGTCCCCTGTCCCAGCAAAGCCGCCTGTTGATCGCCAATGACACAACGGAGGGGAACGGCACCGGTCTCCGTGTCCAACACGCCCCAGTCGGTCAGTGTGGGGGCAAGAGGCGGAAGAACGGATTCATCGATCTGAAACCAGTTCAACAGATCCGGATCCCAGCGACGCCGATCCAGATGAAACAGTAAGGTCCGCCCGGCGATGGTTTCATCCACGGCCAACACGCCGGTCAAATGATAGACCACAAAGGCGGACAGAGGTCCAAAAATGAACCGCTGAGCGTCGATCCCAGCCCGGAGTTCCGCCTCGTGGCGAATCAGGTGGAGGTACTTGGGGCCGCCAAAATGGGCGGACAGGGGAATCCCGGTCCGGGACTGTATCTCCCGACGCCGGGTTTCCAGTGCGGCCACAATGTCGGTGGCGCGACTGTCCTGCCAACTGAGAGCGGGACCCTGGGGTGCCCCGGTGATCCGATCCCAGAAGAGAAAGGTGGACCGTTGGCAGGCCAATCCGGCCTGCGACAGGTGAAGGCCCCGGTCCCGCGCCCATCGTCCCGCGGACTGAATCAAGTCCCGCACCCGGTCCAGAATGGCTGTGGGATGGGCTTCGACATGGTGTGGAGCAGGACGATACAAATGATGTTTCCGGCGATCACGGAAAAGGATGTTTTCGCCGGCATCGACCACAAACACCTTGGAAGAGGACGTGCCCAGATCCAGGATCAGGTATGCATCCGACGTGGGGTTCATTCCAGAGACCTCAGACCGGGAAGAAAAGCCCCCACCACTCCGCACAGGGCGGCTCCGATGCCGATGCCAAAAAAGACCCGATGAATGTCGATGACCTGGGCGGCGATTCCCGTCAGGGCGGAAGAGAGAGCCGTCACTCCAACCACCGATAAATGGACAATGGAAAACAGCCGGCCGTGATAAGGCGAAGCCGCGTGTTTCTGGATGAGGGCTGTCCGTGAAATCACGATGAAGGGAATCCCGATGCCGTGGATGACGATCATCACCATGACAAAGGGTAGGGAACGGGCCCAGAGGAACAAAGAGTAGGTCAATCCATCCAGAACCATCCCCACCAACAACAGGGTGCCACTTTTCAGGGGATGGAGGTAGCGGTACACCACGGCGGACCCGATCAGCATTCCCAGGGCCATCAAGGCTTCCACAAAGGCGTAGTCGGCGGCGGTCCCCTGTAGGGCCTGTTTCACCAGGACCGGCATACCAACGATGGCCGGACCCATAATGAACAGATTGTTGATAACCGTCAGGGCCATCATGAAGCCCAGGGCCGGCTTTTCACGGAAATACCGAAAGCCGTCCAGCAGATCTTTCCAGGTAGGGGCCGGCCCGGCCGTTCCGCTCCGGGCCCGTTCAGCTGACCGCAGGGACAACAGGAGCGCGAAGGTGATCAAAAAGGACAAGCAATCCAGGATAAACATCCAGGGCAACGAAAGAAACTGCAACAGGGAACCGGCTGCGGCGGGTCCCAGCAGATAGGCCAATTGGGTTGCGGTGGAGAGAAGAGAATTGGCCCGCACCAGGCGGGATTTGGGTACCAGAGAAGGCACCAGGGCGTTGAAGGCCGGGGGGAACAGAGTCCCGAAGCTGGCCCGCAGAAAGGCCAAAATTCCCACCAGTCCGGAATAAGCCCATCCCTTCCAGATAATCAGGGGAATGAAAGCAACGGTCAAAGCCTGGCTGATCTGGGAGAACAGCATGATCGGAAGCCGGTGATGGCGATCGGCAAAGACGCCGGCCCACAGGCCGAACACCAGGGCCGGCAGGTAAGCGCTCATGGCTACCAGTCCGGTGACGGCGGCGTTTCCGGTTAGATCGAGAATCAGCCAGACCAGGGCAATCTGGTAGATGGCATCCCCCATGGCGGTGATGGTTTGGGCCGACCATAGCAGGGGGAGTCTGGATGAGGGCGCTGCTGTCACGATTTTTTCGTTCTAACTTCGAAAAAATTAGGCCAGAAAAGACTTTTCTCCTTTGAGAAAATCCACAGTAATTTTTCAGGCTTTGGAACCGGGAATCACCCCTGATTGCGAAGACAGGTCCGGCCAAAGCTTGAGCAACTATGTAAGGAGGAAACCATGTCACTGGTTATTACTGATGAATGCATCAACTGTGGCGCCTGCGAACCGGAATGCCCGAATACGGCGATCTATGAAGGGGGTGTTGAATGGGAACTGAACGGAGAATCCCACGATCCTCTGTCTGAAGAATTTTATTACATCGTTCCGGATAAATGTACGGAGTGTAAAGGTCATTACGACGAATCCCAGTGTGTGGCTGTCTGCCCGGTGGATTGCATCGAAGTCGGGGTGGAAGAATCGGAAGACACACTGATGGAGCGCTACAATCAATTGAACGGGTAGTATTCCCGGTGATCGGATTCCCTGGCGGAGTCCTTCTACAGGAACGGTTCCTGAACTCAAGAATACTTCCCCCGGCACATTAATCGCGGACCAGGCAGGTGTCGGCAATTCCGGGCTGTAGAGCCACGGGTTGCGCGACGATCCGCACCTGGTGATTTTCCGGTTGGCATTCAACTTTGAAAAGGCGGCTGGTTCTCCGGCCGTTTTTTCGTCTAAACAATCAGACTCATGACAAAAGAAGACATCAAAGCAATCCTGCAAACCATCCCCTATCCGGGATTTTCCCGCGACATCGTTTCCTTCGGGATGGTTCATGCTATTCACATTCAGGATGATGCTGTTCAGGTGGTCCTGAAAATTTCCACCCAACAGGAAGAGAAAAAACAGGCGGTGCAAGCAGCGGTTCGGGAAAAACTGGAGGCCACTCAGGCTTTTTCCCGGATTGACGTTCAGTTGCTGGATGAGCCGCCTACACCGGCCCAACCCCAGCCGGCAGAGACCGGGTCGGCGGTCAATGGGACCATCGATCACATCATCGCCGTAGCCAGCGGGAAAGGAGGCGTCGGAAAATCTACGGTAGCCGCCAATCTGGCAGTGGCTCTGCAGCAGCGTGGCTATCAGGTGGGGTTGCTGGACCTGGACATTTACGGGCCTTCGCTGCCCATTACGCTGGGGTTGAACGGTCAACCTGAGGTTACGTCCGATCAAAAAATCATCCCCCTGGAGCGCTATGGCATGAAAGTCATGAGTTTCGGTTTTCTCAGCGGAAACGAAACGCCGGTAATCTGGCGCGGTCCCCTGGTAGCCCGCATGACAGAACAGTTTTTCCGGGACGTGAAATGGGGAAAACTGGATTACCTGATACTGGATCTTCCACCCGGAACGGGTGACGTGCAATTGACCCTGAGTCAAAAAATACCCCTGACCGGTGCCATCATCGTGACGACGCCCCAGGATATTGCTCTGGCGGACGTGAAAAAGGGTGCGGACATGTTCCGGAAAGTGAACACACCGGTCCTGGGTGTGGTGGAAAACATGTCCGGTTTTCATGTCTCGGGTAAAATTCATTTTCCCGATGGTTCGGTTCCGGACGGTACCCGGGTCACGCTGGCCGGGACGGATCAGGTTCAGCTGGAACCGGACGGTACCTTTTCGGCCACGTTAGATGTGTTTAAACGGGGGGGTGGAACCCGGGAGAGCGAGCGTCTGGGCGTACCTCTGCTGGGTGTGCTGCCGCTGCATCCCGATTTTATGCTGGCAACGGACCGGGGAGAACCTCTGGTGCGGAGTCATCCCGAAAGCGCCCTGGCCCGGCTGTATGGGGCCCTGGTGGATAAATTGGAACAAGCCCTCCGGGAATAACTATGGACTTCTGGATGCCCTTTCTCGCAGCACTTCTGGCAGGAAGCGGCATTCTGTATCCGTTCTGGGCCCGGCCTCTCTGGCACGATGCCCCAGCTTCACGTCTGTTGAAAAATGCCGCCAGTGTGGCCTTTATTCTGCCCGGCCTGGCCACGACTCTGATCTGGATTCAACGTCCCCTCCTGGAGATACAATGGGCGGCCCTTGTCTGGACCCTGGCCACCCTGGCCGTGGTGCTCTACAATCGCGCGGTTTCCCCTTCCTGGACACTGCTATGGATTCCCAGTCTCTTTGGCATCCGGGTTTTTATTCGTCTGACGACAATCCAACTGCCGGTCTATCCGCGCTGGCTGTTTTTTCTGTATTGGCTGCTGGTGGGATCCCTGACGGTCCAGCTTATACTGATGGGTCTCAATACCGGTGAGGAGTGCTCCCCCGGACTGGCCGCCCGGACCCGTTACTGGTTGTTGACGCTCCTGGGCCTGCGCTGGCTGTGGGACGGGACGGTGTTGATTTTGTTCACCACGGAAGATGATTACGGTCTGAGCCTGTCGCTGTACCGGTTTCTGGTCCAGAATGAACTGCGGATGATCCTGGTGTACGCCTTGACGGGGTGGTTCATTCCTGTAACTCTGGCTCTGGTCCGGGTGGTATTCGGTTCCCGCTGGAAAGGACGGTCCCGGACGGTCCTGGACAGCGCGTTGGCCGTGAGCGTTTGTATCAGTCTGGGATTGTCGGCCTATTTTTTATTGACCTATGGCTATGTTCTGTAAGACCTGCCCCGGCGGAAGTCAGTTGACTGGTCCGGAGGCGGGAGGTAATTTCGCCGGCGTTTTTCTTTTCAATGGACCCGATTCGTAATGGATACTACTGCACTGCGTGATCAAATCACCCGGGGGAACAATCTACCAGTCCATATTGCCATCATCATGGATGGGAACGGTCGCTGGGCCAAGCAACATCGCCTGCCCCGGATCGCCGGACACCGGGAAGGCATCAATTCGGTCCGGGAAATCACCCGGGTCTGCGGTGAATTGGGCATTCGGCATTTGACATTGTACACTTTTTCCACGGAGAACTGGCGCCGCCCGCCACGGGAAGTGAGCGCCCTGATGAATCTTCTCCTCAATACGATCCGCGCCGAAGTAGACGAATTGCACAAAAACCAGGTGCGTTTGACAACGATCGGTGATTTATCGGGCCTGCCGGGGAAAACCCGCCAGGGTCTTGTGGACGGCATGGAAAAGACCCGGAACAATACGGGATTGAACCTGAACCTGGCGCTGAATTATGGCAGCCGCCAGGAAATGGTGCGGGCCGTTCATAAACTGCTGCAGGATGTGCAATCGGGGACGCTGGACCCGAAGCAGGTGGACGAAACCCTGTTGGGCCGGTACCTGGATACGGGGGACATGCCCGACCCGGACCTGTTGATTCGAACCGGTGGAGAATACCGCCTGTCCAATTTTCTACTCTGGCAGTGCGCCTACACCGAATTCATGGTCACTGAAACCTACTGGCCGGATTTTCGGGAACAACAATTACTCGAAGCCATTAATGAATACCAGAACCGCGAACGACGGTATGGAATGATCAGCGAACAATTGCAGGCAGAGGATTAATGGTTTATCGAAGTAGGATCCTAACAGTCTTCGGACTGTTTTTTTGTGTCGCCCTGGCCCAGGAGCAACAAGAAATCCGTCTGGATTCAGTGGCGGTGAGCGGAAACACCATGACATCGGCGTCCATGATCACCTATACGGCCGGTCTGAAATCCGGCATGACAATCACCACCGGAGATTTCAGCCGAGCCGTCAAACGACTCTGGCAACTGGGACTCTTTCAGGATATTCAGATTTTGCTGGATCATGAATCACCGGAAGGATTGGATATCACCATTCAGGTGGTGGAAAATCCGGTGCTGGGAAATATCACCTATGAAGGTAACAAAAAGATCAAACAGACCAAGTTCGAGGAAGAACTGGACCTGAAAGTCGGCCAGCGTATCAAACCCAACACTTTGCATGATGTGGTGGAAAAAATGAAGGCATTGTATCGGGAGGACGGTTATCTGCTGGCCGAGATCACCCCCGAATTGGTTCCCACAACCAATACGACGATCCGCGATCCCAAAATTGCCGCCAACACCAAGGACGTGATTTTCCATATTCAAGAAGGCAAAAAGGTCCGCCTCAAGCATATCAAATTCAGCGGGAACCAGGCCTTTTCGGATTTTCGTCTTCGTCATGCCCTGAAAGAGACCAAACAACAACGGTGGTATCTATTCTGGCGTTCCTCCTTCGATCGCGACAAATACCAGGAAGATTTGAACGCGCTGCGCCAGTTTTACCGGAACCACGGCTACCGGGATATGACCATTGTGGAGGATTCGGTAATTACGACCCCGGACAAGAAGCACATGAATATTTCCATTACCGTGGCGGAGGGACCTCAGTACAAATACCGCTCGTTCAGTTGGGAGGGAAACACCCTGTTCACCGCGGAGGAGCTGGAAGACCAGTTAAAGCTGGAAAAAGGTGATATTTACAATGAGGAAGCCTTTCAGATGGCGGTCTACGACCGGGTTCAGGGGCTGTATATGGACCGGGGTTATATCTATTCCCAGGTGACGCCCCAGATCACGCCGGTCGGGGAGGATTCGCTGGATATCCATTTCGTCATCACCGAGAATCACAAGGTGTACGTGCGGGATATTTT
Organism: Fidelibacterota bacterium; assembly: GCA_003695105.1. Taxonomy (GTDB): domain Bacteria; phylum Fidelibacterota; class Marinisomatia; order Marinisomatales; family J089; genus J089. The sequence goes on along the minus strand of RFIZ01000171.1, from coordinate 12,518 downwards.
GATTGCGGGGAATACCAAGACCCGGGAAAACGTCATTCGCCGGGAATTGAAGATTTATCCGGGTGATGTCTTCAACCGGAACAAATTGATTCGGTCCCAGCGGGAAGTCTGGATTCTCAATTATTTTTCCAACGTAACGCCCAACGTGCTCCCGGTGGATGATGACGAGGTGGACCTGGAAATTAAAGTGGAAGAAAAATCCTCCGATCGTGCCAGCGCCAATATCGGATTTACAGGAGAGTACGGCATGACCGGCGGAGGCGGGCTGGAATTCAACAATTTTCGGGGTCTCGGTCAGCGTCTGAACCTCAGTTTTAATATGGGAACCAATTATTCTTTCTATACCGCCACCACGCCCTCGAAGTATCGGTCGTACAGTTTCAGTTTTACGGATCCCATGGTGTACGATACGCCCAATCTGGTGGGTTTTTCCCTCTATTACACCTACCGGGGTGCCTCCACCAATTATTCCTATCCCCTGGATTTTTCCATGAAAGGTGCCTCCCTGACCTGGGGTCGGCGGCTGCGGTGGCCGGATGATTTTTTCCGGGGCAGCTGGAACCTGGGATATACCCAAAAGGAATACTTCGGAACTCAGGAGGATCTGGACCGCTACGTGAACGGTTTGAAACAATCCCGGGGCTTGGCTCTGAGTCAGGTCATCACCCGCGACAGCCGGGACCGGCCCGAGTTCACCACCCGCGGTTCCAAAATGGTGTGGACCACCAAATTATCCGGCGGTGTTCTGGGTGGTAACGAAGACTTCCATAAACAAGTTTTGCAATTGGAATGGTATACGCCTACATTCTGGAAATTTGTTTTGATGAGTTCAATTAAAGTGGGTGTGATCCGTCCTTTAGCCGCTTCCGGCGACGAAAATTCCATTGTTCCCTACGATGAAAAATTCATCATGGGGGGGAACGGAATTCCCTATGGGAATATGCTGCGGGGCTATCCGGACAATTCGATCGGACCCCTCACCTCCAATGGACGTCCCCTCGGAGGGAATTCCATGCTTAAATTCACGACTGAATTCCGCGTCCCCTTTTCTGAAAATCCGGTGGTGTATGGACTGGCCTTTGCCGAGATGGGCAACGTGTGGGATTCCATGGCAATGACCGAACCGCTCTACATGCCCCGCAATGGTCCCTTGTCCCTGAAGCGTTCCGTCGGTGTCGGAATTCGTTTTTTCATGCCGATGATCGGTATGTTAGGATTTGATATGGGCTATGGATTTGATGACATTACCGGCAATGGAAAACCGGAAGGATGGAATTATACCATCACCTTTGGCCAACCCTTTTAATCGATAGGAGAACATCGTGAGGACACATACAGTAAAAACTCTCATCGCCATCGGGTGCTTGCTGGTGCCGGCGCTCAGTTTCGCTCAGGTGAAGATCGGGTACATCTCATCGGAGCGCATCCGGGCGGAGTATGAAGAATTCAAAGATGCCGAATCGCAACTCCAATTGGAATTTCAAAAAGTCCAGGCCGAGTACCAGGATATGATCAATCGACTGGACAGTCTCCGGAAAGACTACGACGCCCAGCGCCTGATGAGTTCCCCGGACTGGAGACGGGAAAAGGAACAGGAAATTTCCAACCTGGAGCAGTCGATTCAAATCTATCAGGCCCAAAAGGTCGGTCCAGACGGAGAATTGTATAAACGTCAGGCTCAGATGGAATACGATATTCTGACCAAAGTGAAAGAGGCCGTGGATAAAGTGGCTATCAGCAATGGCTATGATTTCATTTTCGACGGATCCGTTTCTCTTCTCTACGGAAAACCCACCTATGACGTCACGGATGATGTGCTCCATGAACTAAAGAAGAGTTCCGATTCCGCCAACCAGTAAGTTTCAGTTTTCGTGTTTACTCTGGCCGAACTGGCCGCCCTGGTGCAGGGTGAGGTAGTGGGGAATGGTGAGCTTCCCATTCACGGGGTATCGGAAATACAACATGGGACTGCCGGCACTATCACCTTCCTGGCGAATCCGAAATATCGTCGCTTTTTAGCACAGACCAAGGCCAGCGCTGTTATCGTAAACCGGCGCGAGCTCCTTCAGGACCGGCCCGGCATCGTCGTGGAGAATCCCCAATTGGCCATTGCCAAAGTCTTGGGTGCCTTACAGCCTCCGCGCCGCCGTCCCCGGGGGATTCATCCCACTGCCATCGTTCATGACGAGGCGGTTCTGGGGCAGGATGTGGCCGTTGGACCGTACGTGACCATTGGACCCGGCTCTGAGATCGAGGACGGCTGTACCCTTCTGGATCATGTAACCATTGCCGAGAATTGCCGGGTCGGGTCCGGGTCCTGGTTGCATCCCTTCGTTACGCTCTATCCCCAGACAACCCTTGGTCACCACTGCATCATTCATGCGGGGACCGTCATTGGCAGTGACGGGTTTGGGTATGTCACTGACCGGGAGGTGCATCACAAAATTCCCCAGAACGGCGGCGTGCGTCTGGGGGACCGGGTGGAGGTGGGAGCCAATTGCACCATCGATCGAGGAACCATCGGGGATACCGTCATCGGCGCCGATACCAAACTGGACAATCTGGTGCATGTCGCCCACAATGTAACTCTGGGTCGGGGTTGTCTGGTCACGGCACAGGTTGCATTTGCCGGTAGTGTGAGAGTAGGGGATTTTTGTATCTTTGCCGGTCAATCCGGTGTGGCTCCCCACCTGAAGATCGGGGAGCGGGCCGTTATTGCCGCGAAATCAGGAGTGACAAAATCACTGGAGGGAGGAAAAACCTACGCCGGTATGCCTGCCCGGGAAATCCGGGAACAAAACCGGAGAGATGCCCTGCCCACTCAGATGGAACTCTTCCGGAAACGCCTGGAGGCAGTTGAAGCCAAACTATCGAAGGAATAATGAGACGTAATCAACGCACTATTCAACAAGCCGTATCGTGTACCGGTCGCGGTCTGCATACGGGAGTGGAATGTACCGTCACTTTTCGTCCGGCGGAGGAAAATACCGGAATTCGCTTCCTGCGGAAAGATGTGGAAAACTGCCCGGAAATCAAGGCCGATATCGATCACGTGGTGGACATTTCCCGGGGAACGACCATCGAACAGGATGGCATTCGCATTCATACGGTCGAACATGTATTGTCGGCCGTCTCCGGACTGCGGATCGATAATATTCTGATTGAACTGACCGGGAAGGAACCTCCCGTGATGGACGGCAGCTCCAAGCCCTTTGTGGATGCCTTGCTGAAAGCCGGATTCCAGGAGCAAAACGCCCCCCGGGAAGTGTTGGAAATTGATAAGGGTGTGGCCTATTCCGACCCCTCCCGGGGAGTCGATATCCACGTCCTGCCCTCAGACCGTTTTCGGGTCACGTTCATGGTGGACTACAAACTTCCCAGCCTGGGCACCCAGTACACGGCCGTCTACAATATGGAGCGCGACTATCCCACTCAGATCGCGCCGGCCAGAACCTTTTGTTTCCTCAGTGAAGTGGAGTCTCTGAAAGAACAGGGGCTGATTCAGGGCGGACATTTGGATAATGCCGTCGTCATCGTGGACAAAGAGATCGAACGGGATGAAGTGGATCACTTGCGCTCCCTGTTTGGGATCGAGGAGAATATCATCCTGGGTGCCAACGGGATTCTCAACGGCAAGGAGTTGCGTTTTTCCAATGAACCGGTTCGCCATAAGGCTCTGGATCTGATCGGTGACCTGGCTCTTCTGGGTATTGCCATCAAGGGACATGTCATCGCCGCCCGCAGCGGTCACGCCGCCAATGTGGAACTGGTGAAAAAGATCCGCAAAGAATACGAGAAAAAAATTCTACAGAAGAAATATCAGGACAAGGCCGCCGGCGATTATCTGCTGGATATCAACGGCATCTTGAAATTGATGCCCCATCGCTACCCCTTTGTCCTGATCGACCGCATTCTGGACATGACACTGGGGGAAAAGTTGACGGCGGTGAAAAATGTCAGTTTTAACGAACCCTTCTTCCAGGGTCATTTTCCCAATCAGCCCGTCATGCCCGGGGTGTTGATTCTCGAGGCCATGGCCCAGGCCGGCGCCTTTCTGGTATTGAACAGCGTAGAGGATCCCCTGACGAAAAATATGTTCTTTTCCGCCGTTTTGGAGGCCAAGTTCCGCCGGCCGGTCATCCCCGGTGACCAATTGCGCCTGGAAATGGTGCTGGAACGGTTCCGGATGGGAACTGTCCGTCTCAAAGGAACGGCCTATGTGGGGGTCAAAAAGGCAGCGGAGGCCACGCTCATGGCGAGCATCGTCGACCGCGTAACGGAATAAGATCCCATCGCTACTTCCATCCATCCCACCGCTATCATCGCTCCGGATGTCCAGTTGCATCCCTCCGTCCGGGTGGGACCGTATACGATCATCGAAACGGGGGTGGAGATCGGCGAAGGATCAGAGATCGGGCCCTTCGTAACGATTCGGTCCGGCACCCGGATCGGCCGGGAGTGCCGGATTTTTCAGTATGCTTCTATCGGTGAGGCGCCTCAGGACTTGAAATACCAGGGGGAGGCGACGAGTACCCTCATCGGTGACCGGGTAACCATCCGGGAATATGTATCCATCAATCGGGGCACGGCGGCTCACGGACAAACCGAAATCGGGAACGACGTTCTCCTCATGACCGGCGTGCATGTAGCCCATGACTGTATCGTCGGCGATCATGTCATCTTTGCCAATCTGGTGACCCTGGGAGGACATGTACGGGTGGAGGAATGGGCATCCCTGGGTGGCGGCGTGCTGGTGCACCAGTTTTGTCGAGTCGGGCAGCATTGTTTTGTCGGCGGCGGTTTTCGCATCGTTCAAGATGTTCCCCCCTTCATCCTGGCGGCGGAGGAACCCCTCACCTATAAAGGAATCAACCGGGTCGGTCTGGCCCGGAGGGGATTTTCTCCCGAAGAGATTTCTACTCTGAAACGGGCGTATCGTTTGTATTTTCGTTCCGGGATGACACGCCGGGAAGCCCTGGAGGAAATCAAACGGTCCCTGGCAGATCAACCCCATATTCCCTCCGTCATCCAGTTTATTGAAGCCAGTGAGCGAGGGATTATTTAGCTCCTGTCCGGTCCGCTTATCCCTGGTGATATGTCTGGGGTGGTCGAGCCTGGCAGGGCAGAATATGGTGCGCGATTTATCAACCCTCACAACGGATTTCTCTCAGCAGGCCCGACCCATCATGACGCAACAAGCCCTTCTCCTCTCCTTTCCCCTGGCCGGATCGTCTGCCGCCCGGCAGGAGGCAGGAGTCGGGCTGCGGGTGTCCGGATCGCGGTTCGCAGACATCCCGGAAGGTCACCGCCGGCAGTACGGGGCCGGGCTCACGGGTATTTTTTTGATTTCTGACAACTTATCCGCCCAGGGGGAACTTTCGGTCGGAAAAGACCGCCAACAGTTGGTCATGAATCAACTGGTGGGACTGAACTTGTCCGCCGGGAGTCGCCTTTCGGTGACCGGCACCCTGGCGGCCCAAACCGGAGGACGCCAATATCGACTGCGGACCTCCCTTTTTCAGATCGCTCTGCAGGATCTTGGGGGACGTCCCTGGCAATTGGCGGTGGGGAAAATGGAGGGAAAGGTAACATTTCACACTACCATCCTGACCCAGGCCCCGGCCTCGCTGCATCTGCAAAAAAATTACCTGTCCGTAGGGTATGCACTGGTCCGGGATTCCAATGAAGTCTTTCCGTCGGTGTCTTTCGGATCTCGTTTCATTCTTGTTTCCCTGGAAGTGCGTAAACTCTTTCCATGACCCGGCGCAAAATATCCATCCTGGGATCCACCGGTTCCATCGGCGAAAATGCACTGCGGGTGATCCGCAATCTGGGCGATGATTTTCAGGTGGCGCTTTTATCGTGCCGGAACCGGTGGGAATCTGTCTTGCAGCAGGCCCGGAATTTTGGAGTGGATACGGTTGTAATCACTGATCCTGGTGCCGCCCGCCGGGCCCGCCAGGAAGCCCAGGGGGTTCGAATCCTCAGCGGCCGGGAAGGGCTCCTGGAGGCCGCCGCCCGGACCGACATCGATCTGATGTTAAATGCTCTGGTAGGAGCGGCGGGAATGGAACCCACCTGCGTGGCTCTGTCGGCCGGGGTGGATGTGGCCCTGAGCAACAAGGAGAGTCTGGTGATGGCCGGAGATCTCATATCCCGCATCCGGCAGCAGACCGGCGCTCACCTGTATCCCATCGATAGCGAGCATTCCGCCATCTGGCAATGTCTGGCCGGGGAAAAGCCGGAAGAGGTCCGGAGACTGATTCTCACCGGCAGTGGGGGACCGTTCCGCACCCGACCCCTGGACACGTTTTCCCGGATCAGTGTGGAAGAAGCCTTGCGGCATCCCAATTGGGATATGGGAGCCAAAATCACCATCGATTCCGCCACCATGATGAATAAAGGTCTGGAAGTGATCGAGGCTCACTGGCTGTTCCAGCTCCCGCCGGAACAGATCGATATCGTGGTTCATCCCCAGTCGATCATCCATTCCATGGTGGAATTTGTCGACGGTTCCATCAAAGCCCAGTTGGGGGTTCCGGATATGAAAATTCCCATCCAATATGCCCTCATGTATCCCCGTCATGCTCCGGCGCCATGGGAGCGACTGGATTTGACCCGGGTGGCCACACTCACCTTCGAGCCGGTGGATACGGAACGTTTTCCGTCCATTCGGTTGGCGTATCAGGCGCTGGCCCGGGGCGGCAGCGCTCCGGCGGCTCTGAACGTGGCCAATGAACAGGCCGTCTACCGGTTTTTGCAGGGAGACCTGATGTTTACGCAAATTCCGGACATCATCGCCAACATGGTAGAGCAACACCCCTGGATTCCCCATCCCGATCTGGATGACTTGCGTCAACTGGAGGCGGAGATCACCCGACAGGTCCAGGAATGGCCGGGACAGAAATCATGAAACCTAACCCCGAACCGGAGGTTTGACACTGATATGAATTGGAAGCTGCCATGACCACACTTTGGGCCACGATCCTGGTTTTGGGTGTTCTGATCTTCATCCACGAACTGGGACATTATCTGGCCGCCCGATCCGTTGGCGTTCGTGTAGACCGGTTTTCCGTGGGATTTCCGCCGCGTTTTCTCACCTTCACCTCCGCTGATTCAGGCTGGATCATCCGTATCTATTTTCTGCGCCGGCAGGCGGAAAGCTGGCAATGGCTGCCGGTCTGGGAACGGTTCTGGTCCCGTCCGGGACGCCGGGGAAGCGGAACCGAATACTGTTTGGCCTGGATCCCTCTGGGAGGATACGTGAAAATGGCCGGCGTGATCGATGAAAGCCTGGACACAGACATTCGGCATGCGCCCGACGAATTCGCTTCCAAATCGCCTCTGGCTCAGGCCTGGGTGATGAGCGCCGGCGTCATCATGAATATTTTTCTGGCCTGGTTTCTCTTCAGCGGCGTCACTTGGAAAACGGGTCTACCGGTGGTCTCATCCGAACCGGTCGTCGCCCAATTTGTACCCGATATGCCGGCGGAAAGATCCGGCCTGGAGATTCAGGATCGGATCGTCGCTGTCAACGGACAGCCGCTGGACAATTGGGAAGATATGTCCACTCTGATACACGGAATGCCGGACCAGGACATCCGGCTGACTGTACAACGGGATGGACAAACCCTGGATTTCACCGTTCACAGTCAGCAGGAAGTGGTCTACCGGGAGGGAAAACAGGATACCATCGGCGCCATCGGCATTTATCCGGCCGTCACCTATCAGCCTGTGGGACCGATTGGAGCCCTCGGTGCCGGTTTTCGCTCTACCATGAATGGGTTTGCCCTGATCGGAATGTCGGTGAAGATGCTGGTTACCGGCGAGGCCTCCCTGGATGAATTGGGCGGACCGATCATGATCGCTCAGCTGGCGGGTGAATCGGCCCGTGCCGGCTGGATACCTTTATTGTCGTTCATGGCCCTGATCAGCGTCAATCTGGCCTTTCTGAATATTTTACCCATTCCGGGCCTGGACGGCGGCCACATTCTGGTGACTCTGATTCAACTGGTGATCCGACGGGAACTCTCGATCCGGGTCCGGCTCGTGATTCAGCAGATCGGCATGGCTCTGTTATTGTTGCTGATGATCACAGTGGTGTATAACGATTTGGGGCGTCTCTTCGGACATTAAAGCGTGTACGAATCCAACTGAAGCAACATACTGCCGTACTTCAGGTGAATTTGGATCTGGACCGGGATCCGGGTCTCGTCATCACTGAACCAGATTTCGATATCGCCCTGATTCTTGAACAAACTGCGCTTTTCGCGAAAGGGATTCACTTTGATACAGGTAAAGGATCCCGCCGGAACCGATACGGTTTCCCGTTTGGAAATCCGCAGCCGGAAGGGGGTTTCCCGGTTATTGTCGAAGGCAGTGAACTGGAGGATGCTATCCAGTTCCAGGGGTATGGTGCGGAGATAATAAAATAAGGAATAGACATCCCGTAGCGGTTGAGAAATCCGAAATGTATCGGTTCCGGTGACGGCAATGGCGCGTTGGTAGTCGATATCGGTGGTAGAATTCTTTCGGTAGGAACCTTCCCGTATTATTTTTTGCTGGCGATGGGTGTAATATTCCTGATAATGAATCCAGGTGTGAATTTGATCCCGGATTTTGTAAACCCGATCGGCAATTTTTCCGGTCCGGGCCTGGAAATATACATGATAAGTGGGTTGTTGATGCACGGTATCCATTTCCAGAACCTGTAAGGTGGCCCAGCCGGCCGGGATAAAATTGAACTGGGCGGTGTAATGCAGGTTTTCACCGACCCGGAACGGTTGAGACCAGACCAGGGCCGGGATCAGGGCCAGGATTCCACGCCATCGTATCCGGTTCAAGGGCGAATCCTGACCAGGGCTTGTCCGTCCCAGCGGTAAATGGTAGAGCCGGCAGAGGGAGGCAGATCGCCGGCGTCAATGATGAGGTCGACCTCGCCGCCGAATTCAGCAATGATGTCGTGGATCCGGTGTAATGGGGGGTGCTGGGTTCGATTCACACTGGTACTGGTTATCGGTCGGCCGTAATGTACACTGAGCTGACGGCAAAAGCTGTGATCCGGAATACGCACACCCAGAGATTGATCCGGTCCCAGCACGGCGGTATCGACCCAACCGGACTTGACCGGAATGATAACGGTCGTTTTTCCGCCCAGAGGAGCCAGAGTGGTGGGGATCGCTTCTGCAGGCAGGGATATCCAGGGTCGAAGGGACTCTTTGTCCGCAATCAGAACACTCCAGGGGCCGCCGCGTCCTTTCAGTTGTTCCAGCCGGCGCACGGCATCCGGCCGTGTGGCGTCTACCCCCAGGCCATAGAGCGTGTCGGTGGGGTAGATGATGACACCCCCCTGTTCCAGGATGGCCGTCGCCTGGCGAACGGCGCTGGAGTCGGTATAAGGAATGGTATTCATGCTGACCGGGGAGGTTTTGTCTTCCAGCGCCGGTGGAACCAGAAGTATTGTTCCGGATGGGGCCGAATGGCCGCTTCCAGGCAGGAGGTATAGGCTTGAACGATATCCGGAACGGAAGCCTGGCGCCCGATTGGAAGAGGCTGGAAGCGGACCCGAAAAGCGCGGGGACCTTCGGCCTGACAGGTGGCAAACAGGATCGGCGCTCCCGTCCGGCGATGGAAAACGGCTGCCCCCCGGGGGGTGGAGGCCGGTCGTCCGAAAAATCGCACAAACACACCGTTCCGGCGGGCGTCTTGATCACTGGCCAAGATAAGAATGCGGTTTTGATCCAGGACGGATTTCATGGCTGCCGTGCCCCGCTTGTTGTAGATATGTTCAATACCGCTGGTTTCCCGCTGTTCCCGGAAAAACCGGTCAGCACCCCGGTTGGACTGTCGATTGGCCACGGCCGTTACCGGATACCCGGCCTGACCCAGCCAGGCGGCCAATGTCTCCCAGGAACCAAAATGGCCCGTCACCAGCAATACCCCGCGTCCGCCTCCCAGGGCCTGTTGCAAATGGCGGATGCCTTCCACAGTAAAGGTCAGGGTCCGGAACGATTCCGGCAGCGTGAGAAAGCGGAGAAATTCCCCCGTAAAGTGAAGGTAGAGTTGTTGCATGGTTTTCCGGAGGGACCCCTCGGTCCGGGTGGGAAAGGCGTTCTTGAGTTGAGAATAGGCCCGGTCCTTTCGGAGGGAAACATGTCGGTACAGGAATGCCGCCAGAAGAGATTGGTACCGGAGTTGTCCGGTCCGGGAACTTTTTTTCAACCAGCGGGACAGACCTTTCAGGACGTAATACGTGATGGAATTCATGGCAAGTGGCAGAATCTACAGCCGGAAAATTACGACGTTCTGGCTCTCTACGGTAGGAAGACCAGTTTCCGGTATCTGGAGGCGGCTTCCGTTCGGAGTCGCACGATATAGATACCACCGCTGACCGGCTGCTGGTGGCGGTCAGTGGCAGACCAGGAAATCAGGTGATCCCCCGCCGGGAGAGGCCCCTGGATAAGGTTGAACACGAACCGGCCCCGGCAGTCGAGGATATCCACAGTAACCTCAGCCGGTCTTTGCAGCGAAAAGGGAATGCGGGTGGTCCGGTTGAAGGGATTGGGAAAGTTCGGGCCGAGCTGTACCGCCGTGGGCAGGGGGGATGCCGGCGTTACACTCTGGGTGGGCAGGAAGATTTCGTCGATTACGGATCCGGTAGCGTATTCGGGGGTCAGTCCCAGGAGAGCACAGGCCGTTACGGCGAAATCGGGAGTGCGATGGTAGACGGCAGTGTACACACCGGGTTGGATATCGGGTCCGGCCGCCAGAAAAAGGATATGACGACAACCGTCACAACCGTCCCCGTGTCCCTGGAAGCCGCCATGCTGATCATCATGGCGTCCGTGGTCGTTGGTTACCAGAAGATCGGTGCGATTGGCGTAGAACGGGTCGGACTGCAGGGCAGACCAGAGGGCGCCGACACAACTGTCCGCCGTTTCAATCGCCTGGAGATAGGCCGACCAATCACCGGAATGCCCGGCATGATCCACATCGGCAAAATACACCAACAACAGTTGGGGGTGATCCTGTTCCAGCACGTTCAATGCGTTTTCCAGTACCATCCGATCCGATGAACCCTGACTGACAAATCGGGGCCAGTAAGCGGGACCGTAGTCCGGACGAAAACTGGGTAACCAGAGAGAAGGAACATATTTCAGCACGTACTGGCACTGGCTGGTATCGGCCCCGGTTTGTTTGCGGAAATATTCAAAGATGGTGGGCTTTTTTGTGTACTGGGTGGACCCTCCCTGATAGACGGTGTCCTGGACATCGGTCCAGCTGCCGCACCAGAGAGCCGGGATGGCTCTGGAGGTGTACGTCAGGGAATCGTTGTAAAATTCGGTGGCCAGGGCACCGCTTTGCGCGATGGAGTCCAGCCGGGGGATATGGCTTCTCAGGGAATCGCCGAACGTTTCGCTATACCGGGCGCCGTCGATGATCACCAGAACCAGGGCACGCGATGAAGATTGACTCCGGGCGGGACCGATGACCACCAGGGCCGTGAGCAGAAAAAGGCCTATTTTTATGAATCTCTTACGGCTGTGGGACGTATAGACCTTCTCCATGCCTGAAAAGTACATCCGGATATACATCAGTTCCAGCGTTTTTCCTGGGAGGAATCTTGTTTTTCGTAAGGAATTCGGGTAAAATCACCTGATGAAGAGAACCATATTTTTTGTTTTCCTTCTTGGGCTCGTGACCATGGGGACGGCCCGGCAGGTGGTCTACCGGGTACCCATCCAGGGCACCATCGATCTGGGATTACCCCCCTTTCTGGAACGGGTGCTGGAAAAGGCCGACGCCGATGGCGCCGCAGCCGTCGTGTTCGATATCGATACTTTTGGCGGCCGGGTCGATGCAGCCACCCAAATCAAGGATGCCATCTTGTCTGCTGAGGTTCCCACGATTGCCTTTATCAATCGCCGGGCGATTTCGGCCGGGTCCCTGATCTCGTTGAGTTGCGAAAAGATATTCATGACCGGGGGTGCCACCATCGGGGCGGCCACGGCTGTCGATCTGTCCGGGAAAAAAGGGTCGGAAAAGGTCATCAGCTACATGCGGGAGGAAATGGCTTCCACCGCCGAAAAACGGGGCCGGAATACGGAGATCGCCAAGGGCATGGTGGATGAAGAATTGAGTTTCACCCATCTGGTGATTGACGGTGATTCGGTGGAAGTCACCGACCTGGAAGGCCGGAAAGAAGGAAAATTGATTACCCTGACTACGGAGCTGGCCCTCAAGTACAAAATCGCCGATCGGAAAGCGGAGACCTTTGACGAAGTTCTGGACATCCTGGGGTATCCGGACGCAGAGGTCTTGGAATTCCGGGAGAATTGGTCGGAAAAGCTGGTGCGTTTTCTCACCAACCCGGTCGTGGCTTCCCTGCTGACGACGTTCGGATTTCTGGGAATCCTGTTTGAATTGCAAAGTCCGGGGTGGGGCTTGCCGGGGACCGTGGGATTGATTTGTCTGGGGTTGTCGCTGAGCGCATCCTATATTGCCGAATTGGCCACCAT
>RFIZ01000170.1 GCA_003695105.1 Fidelibacterota bacterium | reverse complement strand
CCAGGGAGGTCAGCCGTCCGGACAGCCGCCGAAACCGCAGAAACCAATCCAGGTGGAGAAAAAAATGGGACGAAATGAGAAAATTCGCATGCGGGGACCCAACGGCGAGGAGATCGAAGTCAAGTTCAAGAAACGTCAACAGTACCTGAACCGCGGGTACACGATCATCCAATGAAGGATCCGCACAAGAATCAACCCGGATTTGCCACCCGGGCCGTCCACAGCGGCAATGATCCCGATCCGGCCACGGGGGCCGTTTCGCCGCCGATTCATCTGACCTCCACCTTTCGGCAGGAAGGAGTGGATCGTCACCTGGGGTATGATTATTCCCGGGCGGTCAACCCCACTCGCAGCCGTTGGGAGGCGAACCTGGCGGATCTGGAGGGGGGAGCCAGAGCCTTTGCTTTTTCCAGCGGAATGGCTGCCATCACCGCCCTGTTCCAATGTTTGAATGCCGGCGATCACGTCGTGGTTGGGCATAATGTGTATGGCGGAACGCATCGCCTCATCCATCATGTCTTTCATCGTCTGCCCCTGGAATTTACTTTTGTGGATTGCTCCGACGAAGACCATCTCCGACAGGCGCTACAGGCAAATACCCGACTCCTATTTCTGGAAACGCCTACCAATCCGCTTCTGGAAGTGGTGGATATCCGGGGCATTCAGGCTCTGGTGGATGGCCGGGACATATGGATGGCTGTGGACAATACCTTCATGAGTCCCTACGGCCAGCGCCCCCTGGAATTGGGAGCCGATATCGTCATTCACAGTTCTACCAAGTACCTGGGGGGACACAGCGATGTTTTGGGTGGTGCTCTGATTACATCCCATCCGGAGTTGATCGACAGACTGGGTATGATCCAGAAATCAGCCGGTGCGGTGCCCAGCCCTTTTGATTGCTGGCTGTTGTTACGATCCACCAAGACCCTGGCCCTGCGGGTTCAGAAACAGGCGGACAATGCCCACCAATTGGCCCGCTGGTGCGCCGAACACCCCGCGATTGAAAAAACCATCTATCCCGGTTTGGAGCATCATCCCCAACATGAGCTGGCTTCCCGGCAACAGCGAACTCCCTACGGGGAATCCATCTACGGCAGTATGATCTCTCTGGAACTGGGGACCGTGGCCCGCCGGGATCGATTTTTCTCCCGGCTCAAACTCTTTACCCTGGCGGAGAGCCTGGGAGGAGTGGAAAGTCTGGTATCCAATCCGTTCGTCATGACCCACGGATCCATCCCCAGAGCCGAAAAAGAAGCCCTGGGAATTACGGAAAGTCTGGTTCGCCTCAGCGTGGGAGTGGAAGAGGTGGACGACTTACTTGCCGATCTGGACCAGGCACTGGCATAATAGCGAGGCATCCTCCCGGCGGTTGATTGTAATTTCCTGCTATACCGGGGTGGTGGAATTGGCAGACACGCCAGATTTAGGATCTGGTGCCCACAAGGCGTGAGGGTTCGAGTCCCTTCCCCGGTACAATTTTAGTAAGCATGCTTACATGATTCTCATTCATGAATTGTATAAGTAAACTTAACTGAATCATAAATCCGGACAATTTTTCTTTTTTTCTTCTTCATGCACAGGTAAATATAAAGGGTTGAATGATGATCTTCGCTTTATTTAACTTATCAAGTCGCAAAAATACCTAATTCATTAACTAAAAGGAGTAAAAATGGGATTTCAAGTCTATCATCCCCGTGCCGTTGGTCGTTCTTCCGTGACCATCAGTGTCAGTCCTTCCGGAAGAATCGGTCTGAGCACCCTGTGTTTTAATACCTATTTCAAAGGGGCCCGGAATGTGGAATTGTACTACGATCGTGAAGGCAATAAAATCGGGTTGAAACCCTGCAAAGATCCGTCCAAACATTCCATGCGGTTGACCGCGATTGGCAAAGGACCCTCTTACCTGATCAATGGTCGCGGGTTTTTGAAAGCCAATCGGATTCAGATGGAAGGCCTGCGTCGCTTTATCCCCGAATTCGATGAAGAAAGCGGCATGCTGGTCATTTCGCTCGACTGAGAACGACCAACACTCTGTTCCCAGCAGCCCCGGCTTCGGTCGGGGCTGTTTTCATTCCAGCGGTTTGACCAGACCGCCGAAATCTTTGTTGACCATGAAGCCCAGTTTGTAAAACAAACCGGCCTGAAAGAACCCCACGGTCACATACCGGTAACTTTTATCCCGCAGACGATTAAATAATTCTTCCAGCAGACGCGTACTCAGATGCTGTTTGCGGTAATGGTGGGAGATGACGACCCGCTCGATATAGGCCGTATCAATGCCATTGGGTTTCCAGTATACCCCGCCAATGACCACCCGATTGGGATTGAACAACAGTAAAAACTGGTGCTCCTGACGGAAAGTGGGATTGAAATTGGCTTCCTGCAGGAGGGCATGAAAATGGGCGATTTCCTTCGGTAGGAAGGGCGGACGAATGCGATAGACATTTCCCTGTTCGTCTTCGATGGCTGTGATCAGATCCAGCCGGTTCTGGGCTCCCCAGTCCCAGGTTATCAGTTCCCCCTGTTCCGCCGATCCCAGGTGGGCGAACAGCAGCCGGCTGAGAAAATAGGAATCTTCGGACGACAGAGTGGGAAGATCCTGCAATCGGGACAAATGGATGTCCAGTTCCTCAAGAGAGATAGCCCTTGCACGGAGGGCTTTTTGCAAAGCGTACAATTCCTGTTTGACAGCGGGATGGGAATGCCGAAAACAGGTCATGAGAAAAAACCGGATCCTGGTTTCGGGATAGTCGTCCAGAAGTGCGGCCAGGTGGTAATCGTTATACAATTCTTTCAGCAGGGACGCCCGGGCTTCTCGGGTGGCGTGAGGATTCAGTTGCAGCCAGCGTTCGTAGCGGAGGGAAGCAAAGACGACCGGTTTGGTCAGCACCCCTTCCCGGTTTACATCTTCGATAAAGCGGCGCAGTCGATCCGGAGTCAACCCCAGAGACCGGGCTTCGGAATGAGCCGGATTTTCGGACCAGTTGTGAATCATATCCTGAAAATACTCCACCCCTTTTTTGACCGATGTTTTTTGAATAAAAGCCGTGAGGAGAATTTCCCAGTCTGCCATGCGTTGGAGTCCCGGGAAATCCCGTTCGGTCTCCAAAATGAAGTGCCGGTAAAAGGCTACCAAAATGTGGAGGGGATTCCGGATCCGGGAACGGCTGGAAATCGAAATCAGGCGCGTTCCGGTGGTGTAATCATAGATCGGTATGATCAGGTTGGCCGGTGAAGGTCGGTCGAAGGCATAGGTGCAACCGGTTCGCAGCCAGAAATCAATATAGGCCATGGCCCCGTTCCAGATGAAATGCAGCCAGCGCATCCGCCAGCGGTCGGGATTTTTCCCGGAACGAATTTTATTTCGATTGATTTCCAGGTGCTGGAGAACGGTTTCGCCCGGTATGAATTCTTCGGTGTAGATCCCGAATTCAGGCCAATAGCCGCCGAAGATTTCCACCAGCCGTTCGCCGTGATGGGAGGAGCCCAAAAGGATCAGCCACCCGGTTTCGGCGGCGAATTCCGCTTCCGGGATGGACTCATTGTGGTTGATCACCATATTGTATGCATCCCCGCTCCGGGCCTGGATCAGCACCCGGTAGACATGTTTTCCATGGCTGTGTCCCAAATGAGAAATCCAGACTCCCTTGGGAGCAATGTCTTCCAGCCGGAGGAGGATTTTCCCGGTAAAGAGATAAATGGCTTCCGTGACCCCGGCGGTGGACTGAAGAAATTGGAGCAGCCATTCCCGGGAAGAGTCGGAAATCTGATCATCGAACAGGGTGACATCGGCCCAGGTAAATTCTTCACCTGAATCGGGGTCGATGGCCAGTTGCTGGGGTAACCCCAGCCAGGAACGAAAACCGGTCACCAGTTCTTCCCGTTGCCGCCGGGCCAGTGTGCGGACCGCCTCCGTTTCACTCACCATTTCCCACCAGACCAATTCGGCCCGCGCCCAACGGTAACTGGACGGGTGAAGTCGGCCGTACTGCCCGATCAGTCGGAGGCAAAGGCAGATGTGTTCCGGGGAGGTCTCCCGGGAACCCTCCCTCCGGAGATGGGCCAGATGGTCCAGCAGCGTCTGGAACTGTTCTTCGGTCAATTTCCACTCATGAATCCGGGTCGCCACCTCAGGGGAGGCTTCCAGGCGGGCATCCAGGATCGCTGACAGGAAAGTAACGCCGTCGATAAAGGGCAGGACCCGGGCGATCATCTCCATTCGCACCACAGGTCGGGGATGATAGCGACAGCGGAGCAACAAGGCGGTCATCAAAGGTGCCTGACCGGACCGGGGAGAGGTGTTCAAATCTCCGGCCAGCGACCGAACGGCCTGAATCGTGGATGCGTGATCCCGGCAAAAGCAGGACAGGGCCAGACGATGGGAATACAGCAGGGGATGTTCCTGCTCCTGCGCAGTGGGCAAAGATTCCACCGTGCAAAAGGGAAGTCGGTCTTCCTGGAGGATGAGGTTCTCCTGGGCTTCCGACTGGATGCGGGGAAAGAGGGAGCGTCCGATGAATTGGACCCAGGCAGAATTGCCCAGCCAGTCCCGGGGAGAATGAAAAAACGCATTCAGGTCGATAGTCTCCGTAGAAAGAGAATAGAAAAAATCCCCGATCTGGATGAGGTCCGTGTCCGATACTTGGCGAATCGTCAGGCGACGGTCGTCCACCGCCAGGGTTTCACCGTTCCAGGAAATGTCCGCTCGTGACACACCCCATTCGCGGGTCAGCCAATGCGGTAGTTTCAACTCCAGGTTTCCGCTGATGAAACTGAGGTGATCGCGGGCGTACATGGGCTCGATCAACGGCCCGAAATGGTCCAGGATCACTTTTCGCCGGAAGGTTCCTTTCCGGGTGAGCTCTCCCTGTTCCTCGGTAAAATCCCGATCCAGGAAAGCAAAATTGACGATTCGTTCATAGGGAGCCAGAAAACTGTTCACCGATTGAATCAGGGAGCTGAAGAAATCATTGTACTCCGGGGTGCCCGGTGTGATATCCGCCGGGAATTGATATTCCGGATTGGGATAAATCAGCAAGGTATTGAAT
>RFIZ01000169.1 GCA_003695105.1 Fidelibacterota bacterium | reverse complement strand
CCGTCGATGTCGGGGGAAAAGTCGGTTGGACGGGAATGGTATCGAAATCGTAGGGGCCGTGTTCAATTCGGGGAATCTCATGGAAATTGTGGGGATCCGGCGGAGAAGTGGTAGTCCATTCCAGGGTCAGGGCGCCCCAGGGATTCTCTCCCGCCGGTGGACCTTTCCAAATGGACAGGACCAGATTCAAGAAGACAGCCACCAGGGTGAATCCCAGAATCATGGCCCCAATGGTGGACAGGACATGCATGGGCTGGTATTGGGCCGCATACTCGAAATAGCGCCGGGGCATGCCTTTCAGACCCATGAGAAACTGGGGGATAAAGGTGAGGTTGAAGCCGAAAAAGACGAGCCAGGCCGTCCATTGCCCTACCCGTTCATGATACATTCGGCCGAAGATCTTGGGCCACCAGTAATGGAGACCGCCCAGAAAGGCAATCACAGTGCCTCCCATCATGACATAATGAAAATGGGCCACGACAAAATAGGTATCGTGAAGATGGATATCCATTCCCAAAGCCCCCAGAAAGATACCGGTCAGTCCGCCGATGGTGAACAAAAACAGAAATGAGAGGGCGTACAGCATGGGAGTGGCCAGTGAAATCGACCCCTGATAGAGGGTGGCCAGCCAGTTGAATACTTTGATGCCGGATGGAATCCCCACCAGAAAGGTCAGGAAAGAAAAGGCCATCCCGGCAAAAAGGGATTGACCGGAGGTGAACATGTGGTGGCCCCAGACCAGGAAACTCAGGAAGGCGATGCCCATGCTGGAAAAGGCGATGGCCTTGTAGCCAAAGATTTTTTTCCGGGAAAACACCGAAACGAGTTCACTGATGATGCCCATGCCCGGCAGGATCATGATGTAGACGGCCGGGTGAGAATAGAACCAGAAGAAATGTTGGTATAAGACGGGGTCCCCGCCCAGGGCCGGGTCGAAAATGCCGATCCCCAACAGACGTTCCAGAATCAGGAGGAGTAAGGTGATTCCCAGGACCGGTGTGGCCGCCACCTGGATGATGGCGGTGGCGTAGATGCCCCAGACGAAGAGCGGCAGTTTGAACCAGGTGAGACCGGGTGCCCGGAGTTTGTGAACAGTGGCAATGAAATTGATGCCGGTGAAAATGGAAGAAAATCCCAGCACGAAGGCCCCGGCGGTCATGGTGATGACGTGGGTGTTGGTGGTGGTGGAATAGGGCGTATAGAAAGTCCAGCCCGTATCGACACCGCCGGAGAGGATGGTAATGATGGACAGCAGGGCACCGAACATATACACCCACCAGCTCAGGAGGTTCAGTCGGGGAAAGGCCACGTCCTTGGCGCCGATCATGAGCGGCAACAGGATATTTCCCAGGGCGGCGGGAATGGCCGGGATGATGAACAGGAAAATCATCACGGCACCGTGCAAGGTAAACAGTTTGTTGTACGTGTCCGGACCGATGAAATCGGCACCGGGTGCGATGAGTTCACTGCGCATGATGAGAGCCAGCAGTCCACCGAACAGGAAAAAGAACAGAATGGCGAACAGATACATGACGCCGATGCGTTTATGATCCAGTGTGAACAGCCAGGATTTCCAGCCGGAGGTGGCGTTCAGATAATGGGTGTCCGGAATCGAATTCATTTGTCCTCAGCTTTCAGGGTTTTGATGTAGGCGATCAGGGCATCCAGCTCCCGTTCCCGCAACAGGCCTTTGAAGGTGGGCATCACCGGGTTGTAGCCGGCCACGACCTGAGACATGGGGTCCAGAATCGACTGTCGAATATAATTTTCATCCACGACGACGGTCGATCCGTCCGACAATTCAACGGTGTGACCGAAGAGGTTCCAGAACGTGGGACCCACCAGGGGGGACCCGTCGTGGGTGTGACAGGTATTGCAGGCCTTCTTTTCCGTCAACAGTTTCCCCAGTTCTGGCAGGGGCATGTTTTCATTCACTTTCAGGGCACCTTCCTCCAGCCATTTGTTCCATTCATTTTCTTCCAGAACCCGTACTTTTCCCAGCATCCGCGAATGGCCGGTGCCACAGTATTCGGCACAGAATAAATCGTATTCTCCTTCCCCGGCGGCTTCGAACCAGGTGACGTTATAGCGGTTGGGAAGAACATCCATTTTGATGCGGAATCCGGGAACATAAAAACTGTGTATCACATCTTCCGACGACAACAGCAGTTTGATGGGCCGATGTGCGGGAACGATCAATTCGTTCAGGCTGTTGGTGCCGTTGGGATAATCGAAGATCCACATCCATTTTTTCCCGGTGACCTTGATTTCGATGGCATCCCGGGGAACCACATTCATTTTCAGATATGTTTTGAAGCCCCAGACAAAGGTTATCAACACCAGGATGGTGGGAATGATCGTCCAGAGGAGTTCCAACTTCAGGTTGTGGTCCTTTCCCGGAGTCAGACCCGCCTCCTGGGACCGGCGGCGATAACGCCATACCAACAGAGCCATCGTGATCACGACAATCAGAAAAATGATCGCCGCGGCAGTAAAAATGAAATAGAACAGGGAGTCCACATCGGGAGCAATGGTGGAACCCTGTTCCGGGAGAAAGAATGAGGACTTGTTCATGCGGAGGTGTTTCCAGGTTTCAAAGGTTTCTTCCGTAATTCTTTGGACCATAACCAGCCCAGTCCCAGAACCAGGATCAAAACCGTCAGGTAACCGCCCATTCGCATCAGGTTCCCGGCAAATAGGACGTATGAATTGGCCTGGGGATCGTAATGATAGCAGTACAGGAGCACCCGGTCTACCGTGGATCCGATGGCGCCCCGGCCGGCTTCGGTCAGAGCCAGCCGCAGATCGAGGGGATTGAATGTAATTCCATAGAGGTAACGGGAAATGACCCCTTCGTCCGTCAGCACCATTATAACGGCGGGATGAGCGAATTGCTGAAGGTTCTCGTCGTAATAATACTGGTAGCCCAGCGCCTGCGCCAATGGACGGATGGAACTGGAATCGCCGGTGAGAAAATGCCATTCGGCCTGAGGTCGATCCCGGAAATAATTTTCCAGATAGGTGGTCTGTTTCTTACGGGCCAGGGCGGGGCCTTCCTGCGGGTCGATGCTCACCGTCACCAGTTCATACTCTTTACCGGGCAGGAATTCAACGGATTGCAACGCTTTTCCCAGACCGTTCAGTTCATAGGTACATAACATGGGACATTCAAAATAGTTTAGTGTCAGAATCACCGGTTTTCCGGAGTGGAAAAACTGCTCCAGGTAGAGGGAGGATCCCTGTGCATCCCGGAAAGGAATCGCTAACGGAATCCGCTCACCGTAATGTTCGATGACATCAATCCCTTTCAATTGGCTATCTCCCTGGACGGTTTGGGCGGTCAGGAGTCCCCATGGAAGCAGGATCACTACAAAAACGGAGTGGATGGAGGATGAGCGCAGCAGACAGACGTTCCTTATGGATTTCGGGGGGCTTCCTGAAGCAGCAAGGCTTTGGCCCGCTCAATGGGGATGTGGTAGTACCCGGCTTCGTCCGCAGGTCCGTAGCTGTTCAGGCGTTGACTTTCATAGGAACGCAAGGCCATCAGTTTGGGTGAAGGAGGCGCCAGAACTGTCTGGTAGATTTGTTTCTCCTTGCTGAAGATAAAATATTCCCGTACTCCCACCAGGATGAGTATCAACAGCAGCACGGAGGTCACGGCGACAACAGTCAGGTGACGCAACGACACATCTCTGGTTTCATATCCGGGTGGGTTTATGCGGGTGCTCATGGTCTAGCTGTTCGTGAATTCAATTGAATCTTTCAATTTGGGATCACCTACCGGCACCAACGGGTGGGTCGTAAAGGTGCGCCAGAAAATCCCCAGGAAGATTCCCCCGATTCCCAGGAACGCCGCCCCATCCATCCAGGACAGATGAGGTGCATGAGGATGAAAGGTGGGTACGATCAACCAGTACAGATCGACCCATTGCATGGCTATCATCCAGAGGGCCATGACTAACAGGACACGGAGATTTCGTTTACTGGCCCGGAAAATCAATGTCAGGAAGGGAATGACGAAATGCCCCACGATGAGAAGCAGGGTCACCCACTTCCAGCCGTGTTCCCAGCGATGCAAGTACCAAACGGTTTCTTCCGGGATGTTGGTATACCAGATGAAAAAGTATTGGGAACCACCGATGTACCCCCAGAATACGGTAAAGGCGAACAACAATTTTCCCAGATCGTGGTAATGTTCCACCGTCACCACATCGCCCCAGGCAGGTCCGGAGCGCAGGGCCAGATTGAGGAGGATCAGGAAAGCCAGGATGACCAGGTAACTGCCGGAGAAGATGTATACGCCGAAGATGGTGGAATACCAAAGGGGATCCAGCGACATGACCCAGTCAAAACCGAAAAAAGTGAGTGTCAGGGCAAACACAAAAATGCCCGGAGCAGAAATGATTCGCATCCGGCGGATCAGATCCGGGTGCGGTTCCCGATCCTGGCGCAGGGAAACCCGATACAACAGACCGCACAAAACGATCCACAGGACAAAATAGACGCCCGAACGAAACCGGAAGGCAGAGGGATTCAGGTAACCGGCTTTTTCCCTCAGGACCGGATGGGCGGCCACGGCGTCGGGGGAGGCCCATTCAAACAGGTGCGGCAC
Organism: Fidelibacterota bacterium; assembly: GCA_003695105.1. Classification (GTDB taxonomy): domain Bacteria; phylum Fidelibacterota; class Marinisomatia; order Marinisomatales; family J089; genus J089. Next base: position 2,969 of record RFIZ01000169.1, on the reverse strand, counting down.
ACCCCAGACGAGGAGGGGCAGGGCAAAGAGCAGCATCCAGGGGAGCCCAACCATGACCGCTTCTGCCTGGCGCCGGATATTCACGCTCCAGACCGAGCCGGCGATATGATGAATCAGGACGAAAAAGAGGCCTCCCAGTCCCAGGGTAATCCAGAAGACGGTATTCAGGAGTCCCGAGGCCCAGAATTGTTCCGGGTCGGTCCATAAACCGGTCAGGTAGACGACCAGTCCCAGAGCGCCCAGGATCCAGAACCGGCGCTGCCAGGAGGCGGCGTTGTTGATTTCAGGCAGGGAATGATCGGTCATCATGGCTGGAGGGCTCCTCGTTCCGCTTCCGGGATGTCGGACAGAGTGGCGTGTTGGCTGCGTTGCAGGGCCCGGACATAATGAATGATGGCCCACCGGTCCCGTACGGGAATCTGGTGGCGGTAGGACGGCATGTTCCGGATTCCCCGGGAAATCGTTTCAAATATTTGACCGTCCGGCATGGTTCGAATCCGTTCTTCGTGCAGGGAGGTGGGTGGTATGGGAAACTTGTACTGGGTAATGATTCCTTTCCCGTCCCCCAAACGGGAGTGGCAGGGGGAACAATAGATGTTGAATCGTTCCTGCCCCCGGTCCAATATGTCGGCCGTAAGGGGAAGCGGATTGGCGGTCACATAGGAGCTGTCCGGATTCCGGCCGGTATAATAGGGGAGATCGTTTTTCAAATGTCCCCGCGCCACGGTCCCTTCCACGGGCGGTCGCATCGTCGCTTCATCGGCAAAGAACAGGCTGCGGGACTGGGGTTTATATTTTTCCTGGGTATCCATGTTCGGATTCAAATGAATGGGCGGTTTCTTGGAGGGCATGCCGCGAAAGCAGGCGGTTAGGATGAGCGCCAGCAGGGGCAGCAACAGCCGCAGTCCGGAAGGTCGTCTCATTCGTCCGTTTCCTCCAGGATGTCCACCGCCAGGGCACCGGCTTCCTTCAGGAGACGAACCGTATTTTCCTGGTCAAACTGCGGATCATCCGCTTCAATGGAAATGAAAAAGCCGTCATCCGAACAGGATTCGAAGCGATCCGAATAGAAGACCGGATGGTGGAATCGCGGCAAACGGTTGAACAGCAGCATCCCGATGACGGAGCCGATGGCCCCGAACAGGACCAGGAGGGCGAAAGTGATCACGATGTACGCCTGCCAGGCAAACAAGGGTTTTCCGGCGATGATGGCCGGATAGGCGATGGCATGGGCCCAGCTCTGGAGACCAAAGCCGGTGGCGGCTCCCAGGAAGGCGCACAGACCGATAAAATATCCCAACCCGGAACGCTTCATGCCCATGGCCTGGTCCATGCCATGGATCGGGAAGGGGGAATGGGTATCCCATTGTTTATATCCCGCATCCCGGACGGCCTCTGCCCCGTGGACCAGAGCCGTAGGATCCCGGAACTGCCCCAGCACACCCACTACCTTACTCATGGGAACCTCCCCGGTGAGGGTGGGCCTGCGGCAAGACCCCTTTGACCTCCGCCATGGCAATCATGGGCAGGAAGCGTAAAAAGAGCAGGAAAAAAGTGAAGAACAGGCCGAAGGATCCCAGGAAGATGGCCACGTCCCAGATCGTGGGACTGTAATAATCCCAGGCGGCGGGCAGAAAATCCCGGGACAGAGACGTCACGGTGATCACGAACCGTTCGAACCACATGCCGATGTTGACCAGAATGGAGGCGATGAACAACAGGACCACGTTGCGGCGCACTTTTCGGATCCAGAAGAACTGAGGTACCACCACGTTGCAGAATATCATGATCCAGTAGGCCCAGGCGTAGGGACCCAGAGCCCGGTTGATAAAGGTAAAAGCTTCGTACTGGTTGCCGCTATACCAGGCGATAAAAAACTCCATGCCGTAGGAATAACCCACCATGCTGCCGGTCACCAGCATGATTTTCGCCATCTTGTCCAGGTGATTCAGGGTGATGAAGTGTTCCAGATGGTATACCCGGCGGGCGATGAGTCCCAGCGTGAGCACCATGGCGAACCCGCTGTAGATGGCTCCGGCCACGAAATAGGGCGGAAAGATGGTCGTATGCCACCCCGGGACCATACTGGTGGCAAAGTCGGAACTCACCACACTGTGGACCGACAGAACCAGAGGAGTGGAAAGTCCGGCCAGAACCAGATAGGCGATTTCATAATGCTGCCACTGACGGTTCCCGCCGCGCCAGCCCAGCGACAGAATGCCGAACGTGAGTTTCCGCAGGCGGGTCTTGGCCCGGTCGCGCAGCGTGGCCAGATCCGGGATGAGACCCGTATACCAAAAGAGCAGGGAAACGGTGAAATAAGTGCCCACGGCGAAGAAGTCCCAGAGCAAGGGGGAACGGAAATTGGGCCACACTCCCATTTGATTGGGGATGGGGAAGAAATAGTAGAGCAGCCACATCCGGCCCACATGGATGCCGGGGAATAACAGGGCGCATATGACGGCAAACAGAGTCATGGCTTCCGCAAACCGGTTGATCGAGGTGCGCCATTGTTGCCGCAGCAAAAACAGAATCGCCGAAATCAGGGTTCCGGCATGACCGATACCGACCCACCAGACAAAATTGACGATGGCCCAGCCCCAACCGACCGGATTGTTCAGCCCCCAGACCCCGGTGCCGTTCCAGACCAGGAACCCGATGGACCCCAGCAGGACCAGCAGGAGCGAAACCGCCATGCCCCAGAGCAGAAACCACATTTTGGGGGTTTTGCCTTCGGTAATGGAACTGATGTGCTCGGTGACGGTGTGGAAGGTCTGATCACCGGTGATCAGATCCGCATCGGTGGCGACATGCACAGGTTGTTGTTTCAGCGGCAGTGCTTCAGCCATGATTATCCCTGTTTCACCAGCCTGGGATTGGGATTTCTCAACCGGGCAAGATAGGTGGTGCGGGGTTTCGTGTTGAATTCACCCAGCAAGGCATAATCCCGGTTTTGCCGTTTGACCCGG
>RFIZ01000018.1 GCA_003695105.1 Fidelibacterota bacterium | reverse complement strand
GTTTTTTTAACGGTACCAAAGCCGGCCATCGTTTGATGGACATAATCATAGAGGGGAACCAGGGATATCCCGTAGTCGTATCCCGGCACCATGCCGGAATATACCATCACTCCCACCGGGAGCCGGTTATAGGTGTTGTAACCGAACAGCCACGGGAGCCAGTAGACCATCCGCCGGGAATAGTCGGGCTGATCAAAGAGAAACTGAACCTTGAGGGGATGGCGGGAAAAATTGTTGTCCAGATTCAGGTCCGGCAGGCGTTGGGCCGGATCCAGGGCAATCCGTGCGGTTGAGGCCGGAACGGCTACCTCCTGTTCACCGGTGAATCCCGGCAGGATTCGTTGTTCCAGAAGCTGACCTTCCCGGTCATAAGCAGCCAGGGGTACCGGAGGAGCCAGGGACCCGTAATTGATGAGCCGGGCCCGGCCCTGCCCCAGGGACCGAACGGCATAATCCACGGTATTGGTCGTTTGAAAGACATCCTTCAGATACCAGTCGACCCCCTCCGGAACGTGTGTCCGGACGATGGCCGCAAAATCTTCCGGGTAGGGATGTTTGAATTTCCAGGTCTCGTAATAGTCGTGATAGATCTGATTGATCACGTCTTCCCCCACGATTTCCTGGAAATAGCGGGAGAAGATGGCGGTTTTACCGTAAATGATACTGCCGTAATTGGCGCGGTCGAACCGGGAAGAGGTCAGTTCGATCGGTTGATCATCCCCCGGCAGGGCCCGGCTGATATAGCCCAGATAGTTCATGGCCCAATCCATGCGAACGTGTTCCGCGATATGCCATTTTTCCTGCAGGGTTTCACTGAACTGGATAGCCCGGTTCCGATCGGGATATTTCTTTTCCCAGTAGCGAATGTTGGTGTATTCGTTCAACCCTTCATCCATCCAGGCGTGGTCCCGTTCATTGCTGCCCAGGATCCCGTAGACCCAGTTGTGGCCCACTTCGTGCATAATAACCATTTCCAGGAGATCTTTGCTTCCGCCGCTGGAAATCACGGTGATATTGGGATATTCCATGCCTCCGCCGGCGGACAGATCTCCATCCACGGCCGTGATGTGCTGGTAGGGATAGGGGCCGTAAAATTTGCTGTACCAGTACCCGGCGTCGTGGAGGTATTCAACGGAGTTTTCCCACAATTCGGCATTCTTGGGAAGAAACATGCTCCACAGCGTGACCCGGCGGGTCGAATCTTCCAGCCAGAGTTCCCCCTTGCGGACCAGCCATTTGGGGTCGGCAAACCAGGCGAAATCATGCACCCGATCCTGGTGAAAATGAAGGGTTTTCCACTGGCGTTCCCGTTCATCACCTGATTCACTTTTGGAAGAGCGCTTCCTGCCGCCCTGAAGGGATTTCATCGCCTGTTTGAAGGCCTTCTTGTCCAACGCAAAGAGACTGTCCGCAACCTGGGACAGGGAATCGAGCCAGGCATATTCCTCTTCCCCGTCGACCAAAACGCCCGTGGCCATGATCCGATATTCTTTGGGGAGAGTGATGGTCACATCGAAGGAACCGAATTCGCTGTAGAATTCACCCATGTCCAGGTAGGGCATGGGGTGCCAGCCATAGCGGTCATAGACGGCCGGTTTGGGATACCATTGGGTGATTTCATAGTGTTTTCCGGTATGACCCAGACGTGAAAACACGACCGGTAATTTGACAAAAAAGGGCGTCGTGATGGTGACGGAATCTCCCGGTGCCAGAGGAGCCGGAAGGTGGACCCGGGCCACATCGTTCCATTCGGGATGGAATTCCCAGGAAAGCGACTGACCGTTTATCTGAAAATCCAGGGAATCGATATATCCCCGTTCCTCTTCGCTGGAAAAATAAAACCGGGTGGAACCCTGGCTGAATTTTTGTTTGGCGAAGGCGGATTCATTGTTGCGGTACGCATTTGGCCAGAGGTGAAACCAGATAAAGGACAGGGTATCCGGGGAATGATTGGTATAGACCAGGGATTCCCGGGCCGACAGGGTGTGATGTTCATCATCCAGTTTGACCGTAATATCGTACGACACATGTTGTTGGAAATAGGGTTGACCGGCATGGAGCGTCGCCATCAGCAGGCCAAGGGCAAGGAACGATGTTTTCATGGGAGACTCTCTGGTTTTTCTCTGAGATGAATTTGCAGACGAAAAGTTGTCAAAAATTAGGGGTCACCGTCAGGATCTCAAAGAGATTCTCAGAGAAAAAGGGCGCGAAGATCCGGAACGTACCGCCGCTGGGCATCCTCGGTCTGAAGTTCAAAAAAAAAGGCCGGGGACTCCCCGGCCTTCGTTGCCTACCGAAACCGTGCTAACCGATTTGTTCCGCCACGAAATCCCAGTTAACCAGCTGCCAGAATGCTTCCACATACTTGGGCCGCGCATTGCGATAGTCGATATAATAGGCGTGTTCCCATACATCGCAAGTCAACAGGGGTTTATGTCCGTTAGCCACCGGGGTGCCGGCATTGCTGGTGTTCACGATGTCCAGCGTGTCACCGGTACGGACCAGCCAGGTCCAGCCGCTGCCGAAATTGGTGACGGCCGACTGGGTAAACCGGGCTTGAAAATCGTCAAAACTGCCAAAAGCCTTTTCCAGGGCGGCCAACAAATCCCCGGACGGTTTTCCGCCCCCGTTGGGACTCAGGCAATTCCAATAAAAACTGTGATTGAACACCTGGGCGGCATTGTTGAACAATCCGCCGGCCGGTGCTCTCTTGATGATCGTTTCCAGGGCGGCATCTTCCAGATCCGTTCCCTGAATCAATTTATTCAGGTTATTCACGTAGGCCTGGTGGTGTTTGCCATAATGGTATTCCAGGGTTTCCCGGGAAATATGGGGTTCCAGGGCATCCAGGCTGTAGGGTAATTCGGGCAGTTTATGTTCCATAATGAACTCCTTTATGATGGGCGGCTGACTCAACCGAATCAGCCGCCTGGGGATGAATTATAATTCCTCTGCGTGACTGGCCAGGAAGGAAGCAACGCCGTCCGACGATTCCTTCATACCTTCTTTGCCCTCTTCCCAACCGGCCGGACACACTTCACCGTGTTCCTGATTGAACGTAAGAGCATCCACCATCCGCAGCATTTCATCGATGTTCCGACCCAGCGGCAGATCGTTGATAACGGCATGCCGGATCACACCGTCTTCATCGATCAAAAACGACGCCCGCAAAGCCACTTCGCCACCGACTGACGTGTCATATTCCTCTTCGTCCGTAATGACTGTGGCCGGTTCAGCGCCCACCAGCACATCGTAGGCCCGGGAGATGGATTTGTCCAGATCGGCAATCAGAGGATATTGCACGTTGCCGATGCCCCCTTGTTTGACGTCGGTGTTTTTCCAGGCCCAATGGGAAAATTTGGAATCGACGGAACAGCCCAGGACCTGGACGCCGCGCTTTTCAAATTCCTTCAGGCGATGATCGAAGGCGATGATTTCGGTGGGGCAGACGAAAGTGAAATCAAGGGGATAAAAGAATAATACGACTTTTTTCCCCCGGTAATCCGACAAACTGATTTCCTGGAAACTGTTGTCCGGCATGATGGCCGTTGCTTTGAAATCAGGTGCAGGTTTGGTTACTAACATAGTGTTGGTTCTCCTTTAGTTGGTTCAATGAACAATGGGTCCCGTTCAAGCGGGGTGAGTCTGAGCTTCCCGGTGACAGTCAGGACAGATGCCATGCAGTTCCAGATGGAAACTCCGGATCAGAAATGGCTGATTGGCATTCAGGGTATCGATAAACGTGGGATCCGTCACCGACAAATCGTAGATCTGACCACATTGATCACATTTGAAATGATCATGAGGATCCACATTCCCATCGTAACGCACCACGGTGGTGTCCTTCAGGGATTTCACCAAACCGGCTTCCACCAGTTGATTCAGATTCCGGTACACCGTTCCCAGACTGATGTTGGGAAACGCCATCCGGGCCTGGTCATAGATCCAGTCAGCCGTGGGATGGGTATTGGTATTCCGTACGATCCGTAGAATTTCGTTTCGCTGACGGCTGTTGCGCATATTTCTGTCCTGTTTCACACCCGATATTAAGACCGAATTTCATTAATATCAATAATAATAATGATTATTAGTTTAAATAAATTCCCGACCTTCCCCTGCGCGGGCCTGGCAAATGGTTTTCCCCGGATTTGCCCTTGTTCCCTGCCCGGTGGTCATTCTATTTTTCCCTGTTCATTCTCAAGCATGCAGGGAAGATCCGTGTGAATCGGACACAGTTCCCGCTACTGTAATTGCCAGGTGCCGGCCAAAGGCCATTGTCTCTGCGGAGATGAGAAGGCGGCCGGTGACCGCAAAAGCATAAGTCAGGATACCTGCTCAATCGAAACGACTTTCGGGATAAAGGTCATGAATCATCTCACATTCGACAACGATTCCTTCACCCCGATTTCAGCCGGGGTGATTTTTGTTTAGAGTCTGCCTGCTGGGGATCTGCTTTCTGGCGGCCCTCTACCCCCAAAGCCGCCAGGGTCGCATCCTCGATGTGTCCGGCGCGCCGGTCTCCCAGGCGTTCCTCATTCATGGTGAGGACTGGTGCAGTTCGACCCCGGAGGGCGTGGTGTATCTGCCGCCCGGATGGCAATGCGGCGACACCATCCGGGTTCACCGGTACGGTTACCGGTCCCAAACTCTCCCTCTACCGGCTGATTCACTGTTGATCATACTGACTCCCGATCCGCTCCTCCACCCGGTGGTCGAGGTGGCAGGAACGGGCACGGATTTCAGGTACGGGACAGATCCGGGATCGGCTGCCGCATCCCCTTCGGCGATCTCCGGCTGGAAGAGCCGGGTGGAAATTCTGCCGGCCGTCCGCCTCCGTTCCTACGGCAGTCCCGGGTCGGTCCAGACCATCAGCATTGACGGCGGCCCCGCCACCCAGGTGGAAATTCTGATGGATGGCTTTTCCCTGTCCAACGCCCAAAACGGAGTGACAGATTTGAATCAATTACCTCTCAC
>RFIZ01000017.1 GCA_003695105.1 Fidelibacterota bacterium | reverse complement strand
GTGTAAGGATGGTCGAACAGACCCAGCAGATATTTGATCCGGAGAATACGGGTGACGGCGTCATCGATGCGTTCCAGGGGGACTTCTCCCGTCTGGACCAGATCGGTGAGGTTCTGGATGAATTCCTGATAATGTTCGGGCACCATCACCATGTCGATCCCGGCATTGATGGCGGTCTTGATATCGCTCCGGTAATCACCCGGGATTTCGTCGATTCCCGCCCAATCGGATACCACAAAACCCTCAAAACCCAGTTCCCCTTTCAGGATGTCTGTGAGGTAATGCCGGTTGCCATGCATTTTCTGGCCCTGGATGGAATTGTAGGAAGCCATGATCGACCCGACACCGGACTGGATGGCGGACACATATCCCGGCAGATGCAGTCGGCGAATCCCGTTTTCGTCCAGACGGGTATCGCCCCGGTCGATCTTGCCGTTGAGTCCGGTTCCCCAGACCACGCCGCCGTCACCCACGTAATGCTTGGCGCACGCCAGGATGGAGGTGGCTTCCTCCAGGGAAGGACCCTGGTAGCCTTCCACGGCGGCGGCTCCCAGTGCTTTTACCCGCTCCGGCGATTCGGAAAACCCTTCGTAGTGACGACCCCAGCGTTCATCCCGGGGAACGGCAATGCAGGGACTGAATGTCCAGTGGATTCCCGTGGCTGCCACTTCTTCGGCCGTGGCCCGGGCGACCTGTCGCACTAAATCGGGATCGTTGGCACAGCCCAGACCGATGTTATGGGGAAAGATGGTTGCTCCCACCACGTTGTTGTGCCCGTGGACGGCGTCGATGCCATAGATGAGGGGTATCTGCAGCCGGGTGGCCAGGGCCTGTTCCTGAAAACTGTCCACCATGTCGGCCCAGTGTTCCGGGTCGTTTACGGCGGGTACGGCTCCGCCCCCGCTGAGGATCGATCCCAGCGCATACGTTTTGATGTCGGAAATATCCTGGAGGTAATCTTTGTTCACCTGGGTCATTTGCCCGATCTTTTCCGCCAGCGTCATGCGGGACAAGAGGGACTGAACTTTATGTTCGATGTCCGGATTCGATCCCAGAGAATGATCGGGTTCCTGGCAGCCATTGAACAGACAGGCCAGTGACAGGCTCCACACAAGCGTTCGGTGAATCATAAAAAGCGCCTTTCTTTCACACTGCAATTGAGAGATTTCAAAAACAGACCGGGGCAAGGACTATGCCAAACCAGAGCCGGGTCCCCGCCAGGCTTACTACGACGAGAATTCATAACCCGATATGGCCTTTGTCTCCTAAATTATCCCGTGGAATGAGAGGAAGATTATCAAATTGATAAAAGACCGTTCATGAGCAGACAAGCCCTGTCCCGGTCGGCGATCCTGTGGATTATTGCCGTCATCGGCGTGACGATCGTCATCATCTTTGGCATCAATCTCCTGCCCCAGCGTTTGACCGCCCTGCGATCGGACCGCCGCCAGGTGCGGATCTATTACGCCGACAATATTTCCCCCGCTCATCAGGAAATCATCGACCGGTTCAACCGGGACTACGCCGGCCGGATCGAAGTGGTCCCGATCGATCTCCCGTTTACCCGGTTCACCACCAATGAACGGAAGGAGTTGCTGGCCCGCTCTCTCCGGAGTGGAAACAGCCAGATTGATGTCTTTGCAGTCGATCAGATCTGGGTGTCCCGCTTTGCCCGCTGGGGGGAACGCCTGGAACCTTATTTCCCTCCGGATACATTACGGAACGTGGTAGGGTACGGCCTGGAAACGTGCTACTACGAAGGCGATCTGGTGGCTCTCCCGCTCTACCTCGATATCGGGGTACTGTTCTATCGGAAGGATTTGATTTCAGCCCTGCCTGACGGGGCCGAATGGGAGCGCAAAATTCAACGGTCCCTGACCTGGCAGGAGTTACTTGATTTTCAGCGAAAATACTATCCCGGACAACCGGTGCTATCCCTGCAGGCGGCGGGTTATGAAGGGTTGATCTGTAACTATCTGGAAGTCATGGGAGCCGCCGGCGGAGACCTCATCACCTCCCGGGCCTTTCGTCTCACCGATCCCAGAGCGGAAGCCGCCTGTCAGTTACTGGTGGATCTGGTTCATCGCTACCACGCCGTGCCGGAAGAAGTGACCCATTTTAATGAAAATGAGAGTTATCTCTATGGATTGCAACACGATCTTCCCCTGATCCGGGGTTGGCCCAGTATGACCCAGGACACTTCTTACCTGGGTTCCGCCGCCCGTAAGGTAAACCGGCTGGGTCTGGCGCCCCTGCCTCACTTTGCCGGAGAGGCTCCGGCGTCGGTGTTTGGTGGCTGGAACCTGATGGTTTCCCGGTTCTCCGAACACAAGGAGGAAGCCATTACCTTCATTCGTTACCTGCTGTCCCTGAACTCTCAGCAGATTCTCTATGAAGCGGGCCACTATTTACCGGTCCGGACGGAATTGTACGAACCGGAGGCCGGTCTCTCTCATCCGGACCGGATTGCCTTTCTCAAACAACTGTTACGCCAGGGGATTCATCGCCCCGCCCATGTCAATTACACCCGGATTTCTGATGTCCTGTCAGAAGCCCTGAATGAAACCATCCGTCGGAATGCAGACGTGGATTCCACCCTGTCGGCCATGGAACAAGAAATCCGGCGCCTGCTGGGAGAACGGCAGCCGTGACCCGCAGGCCCCCGTTCCGTTTCGAAACCAAACATCTGATGATATTGTTCATCGTACTGGTGTTTTCCCAGATCTTTATTTCTTTCATTCATTCCACTTCCACCTCCAATCTCCTTTCCCAGACGCTGGATGTATATCGTCGGGATTCGGTGGAACGGATTGCTGATCTGACGGCCACCTCAATCGAACTGTTACTGGAACAGAGTCTGGCCCAGCCCCCGGCCAGTTCCGTGGAAGAACGAGCCGTCATTCAGAAGTTCAATATCATGTTGAGTCAACAATCCCTCCAGAAGAACGTGGAGGAGATTGTGATTCTCATGCCGGCCAGGGGTCGGGTGCTCCAGTTCGACGACGGGCAGGCTGTATACGAATATTTTTTCCGGGGACAATATGACGAATCGGCCCACGGGGCCCATCCCGATGCCCTGCGCCTGTACCGATTGTATTACGATCGGGTCAAAGCCGAAGAGCGCCTGTACAGTCTGCTGGAAAAGGAATTTACTTTTCATGTACTGGTCCCCTTCGTACCCCAGGGGGAATTCCGGGGCGCAATTTATATGCGGATTGCGCCGGACATGAGTGAAATCACCCGGCAGATCAACTTTTCCTATGACGAAGTGGCCGGCCTTTTTTCCGCCTTGGTCCTGATGGGACTTCTGGCCATGCTGTACATCTCCAACTATTCGGTTCAGGAACGGGACCGGGCCCAGGAAGCCCTCTTTCGGGAACGGGAACGCCAATTGCGAACCCAGATCGAACACCAGAAAGAAGCGCATTTCACCCAACGGATCTATCACGCCCACCACAAAGCCGAAAAAATCATGGGTTTCGTGAAGGAAGATCTGCGCCTGCTTAGGGCGGACAATCTGGACAAGATCCGATACCGGATCACGAAATATGCCAATTTCATTGCCCGGGTGATTTACGATATGAAATCGGTGGAACCTCCCATGGAAATCATTCGCGGCCCCTTGTTTCACACGGACGTCAATGAAGTGATCCGCTTTCTGGTGGAGGCGATTTTTCTCCGGGTGTCCCGGCCCAATCGGGAATTGTCCATCGATTTGGACCTGACGGAAAAACCGCTCATCGTGCCGGTGAACGAATATGTGATCTGGGGTATTCTGGAACCCTTGATTCAAAACAGTATCGACCACAATCCGGACCGTACCCTGCGAATCGTGATTCAGACCCATTTCCAGTCCGACACCGGTCAGGGAGAGATCTTCATCCGTGATGACGGCCGGGGATTTCCGGAGTATCTGCTCCAATGGAAGGGGGGGCGGCAGGTGGTGTTTCAGGAACACGAAACCACCAAAGCGGACAAGCAAACGGCCGGGTACGGTTGTTACATTGCCTATGAGTATTCCCGACGCTGCGGATGGCGCCTGGAAGCGGAAAATTTATCGGAGGGAGGTGCCCGATTCCATATCACCCTGACCGATGTAACCTATGAGGAACGTGATGGAAATTAAAGTTTTGGTCATCGAGGATGAAGAATACGATGTGCAACGCATCTTGCGGACCGTAGAACCGTTCCGGGATACCATCACCGTCGAAACGGTGGTCTCCAACGGGAAAGATGCCCTGGAATTTCTCCGGGAGCGGAACCATGCCTGTGATGTCATCATAATGGACTACCAGATTTCCGGAGGATTGTATGGGGAAGCCCTGATCCGGGAAATCCATGCCATCGATCCCACCCTGAAGATCATTATCATCACCAAACGCACGATCAACAAAAGCAATATCCAGTTTGCCAACGAACTGATTCAGACGGGGGCCTACTGGTTCGGGACCAAATATCCGGCCGACATCGAAGACTATATTTATCAACCCACCGATTTCAATCTGCTGATTCTGAACGCCTACAATCAGCGTCAATCCGAATTACGCCTGCGGCGCTCCCAGGGAAAATTCGATCGGAAGATTGTGACCATCCTCCAGGATCGTCCCCTCCTGGGACAATCGTCCGTGATGATCGATCTGCGGGAAGCCATCGCCCGGTACGCTCATGCCTCCGCCAATGTGCTGATCACCGGGGAAAGCGGAACCGGAAAGGAACTGGTGGCCTTGCACCTCCATTACAACAGCCCCCGCAAGTATGAAAATTTCGTTCCGGTGAACTGTGCTGCCATTCCCAAGGATTTGATCGAGAGCGAACTGTTCGGCTTCGTCCGGGGATCGTTCACCGGCGCCCGGGATGGCAAGAAAGGATTGTTTGAACAGGCCAACGGCGGAACAATTTTTCTGGATGAAATCTGCGAACTACCCCTTCCGGCCCAGGCCAAACTGCTCCGGGTTCTGGAAACCGGTGAAATCGATAAAATCGGCCGGAACAAATCCTATCGTGTCTCCCTGCGGGTTTTGGCCGCCACCAACCGGAATATTCGGAAACGGGTAGCCAAAGGTCAGTTCCGGGAAGACCTGTTTTATCGGCTGAACATTTTGCAAATCAAGACTCCTCCTCTCCGGGAACACCGGGAGGACATTCCGGAGTTGTTGACCTATTTTCTCCATCATTTCGCCGGGGAAGAAAATCGTATTCCGCCGCGAGTGGGCCAGAGCGCGCTGGATCTCTTGAGTACACACGACTGGCCCGGCAATGTGCGTCAATTGAAAAACATCGCCCAGCGCCTGATCATCATCGCTCCGGATACCATTCGGGAAGAGGATGTCCGGCGGGTGCTCACCCTGACCAAATCAACCCCTGATCCGGATTTCGGAGGACTGCTGAAATCGGCGGAGATCCTGCCCTGGAAGGAAGCCGACCGAAAATTCAGGCGGGCGTATTTTCGCTACGTCCGTTCCCAGTGCCGGACGGACGCAGAAGCAGCTCAGAAACTGAACCTGGCTCCCTCCAATTTTCATCGCATGTGTAAAGATTTGTCCCTGAAGTAGCTTATCGTTTCTATAACGGTTATTATCAAAATGATAAATTCCGCCTGAAAGGACCGGCGGCCTCCGCCTGCTTCCCGCCGGTGGTTCTTGTCGGGAAAAGGGAGAGAGCAGCATCAGATCGGAGACCAAACTCCTTTTGGCTTGATGTTTGCTTCTGACGGGGAGATGAAGTACGAGCAGAGGTAAGAAGGAGAGCATTCATGTTTCAAAACATAGCCCCTTTAGATGGTGTGGTGATTGTGGCCTATTTCCTGTTGGTGCTGGGCATTGGCTTTTATTTCGCCAAACGGGGAAATACCAGTACGGAATACTTTCTGGCCGGTCGGAATGTGGGGTGGGTGGCGATCGGCGCTTCCCTGTTTGCATCCAACATCTCCTCCGAACATTTCATCGGGTTGGCCGGCTCCGGGGCAACCAGTGGACTGGCCGTAGGGCATTTTGAATGGCTGGCGGCTTTCATCGTCATGATTCTGGCCTGGGTGTTTGTGCCTTTTTACCTGAAGTCGGGTGTGTTTACCATGCCCGAATTTCTGGAACGACGCTACAATGCCTCCAGCCGGATGTACCTTACCTCCGTTTCCATCGTGGCCTATGTGTTGACCAAAATCTCTGTCACTCTCCTGGCCGGGGGACTCCTCCTGCACACCATCCTGGGATGGGATATCATCACCTCGGCCATCATTCTGGTGATCATTACCGGGCTCTATACCATTGCCGGCGGACTCAGCGCCGTGATCTATACCGAGTTGATTCAAACCGTGGTCCTGATTTTCGGTGCCGTATTGTTGACCACCCTGGGGTTGCGGGAAGTGGGCGGTTTCAGCGGATTGGAGGCCAAATTACCGGCTGATTTCTTCAGTATGTTCAAACCGGCCAACCATCCGGACTTTCCCTGGACGGGCATCATCTTCGGTGCGCCGATCCTGGGCATCTGGTACTGGTGTACCGACCAGTTCATTGTTCAGCGGGTGCTGAGCGCCAAAAATGTCAATCATGCCCAGTCGGGCGCCATATTCGCCGGCTTTTTGAAAATTCTGCCGGTGTTTATTTTGGTGCTGCCCGGTCTGATTGCGGTGGCCATGTTTCCGGACATCAAAGGCGATGAAGCCTACCCGCGACTGGTATCCAGTCATTTGCTGCCGATCGGCATCAAGGGCATGGTCATTGCATCGCTCCTGGCGGCGCTCATGTCTTCCCTGGCCAGCTGTTTCAACAGCAGTTCGACCCTGTTCACCATGGATTTTTACAAACATTTTAAACCCCAGGCGTCCGAACGGGAACTGGTGCTGGTGGGACGCCTGGCCACCACGGTTCTGGTCATTTTCGGGATTCTTTGGGTCCCGCTCATCAGCAGTATTTCTTCCCAGCTCTTCGTTTATCTCCAAAGCGTTCAAGCTTATATCAGTCCCCCCATCGCGGCGGTCTTCATCCTGGGGGTGTTCTGGAAGCGGGTGAACGGCAAAGGAGCCATCTATTCCCTGGTGATTGGCGCCGTTCTGGGAGCATTGCGGCTGATCCTGGAAATCGTTTCCAAGAAAAACGGAGTCGATCTCGGATTTATGACTGGCTATGCTTCCATGAATTTTTTACATTTTGCTTTCTTCCTGTTTCTCGTGTCCACAATCGTTTTGGTGGTCGTCAGTCTGATGAGTGAAGAACCGGACCGCGATCAAATCGCCGGACTCACCTTTGCCACCGCTCAGGATCTCCAGTCCGAACTGGCGGTGAAAATGGGAGAAAAATCCCCCGTGTGGACCAAAATAAACATTTGGGCCTCGGTCATCCTGGCCGCAACCATTATCGGATTATGGATCCGATTCTTCTGATTGATTAACGTAAGGAGGAAGACATGAAATCAAGGTTACCCATCTTGGCTACCGTATTCATGCTCTCGCTTGGATACAGCCAATATGTCTGGAATTCCTTCGATTCGGCTCCCGCAGATACGAATTACTGGGCCTGGTTTGATTCAGTGAATTGCTGTGTCAGTACTTTCGGCGCCCATTACAATACCAGCGATCATGCCGATTCAGCCTACGGCTGGGTGATACCCACCTATGTCTCCAGCCCGGTGCATGAAGGTACGGGAGCCATGCAACTGGATTGGAGTGCGCACAACACGGAAAGTTGGGGCGGCTATTCCAAACTGGAGCACTGGAATCCGGACAGCAATGGTGTCTATGACCTGTCGGCCTATGACACCATTTCTTTCTGGTACTACAATGCCGTTCCCCAATCCCTGCCGACCCGCACGCATTTACGCTTCAATCTCCAGGAAGTGAGCGATTCCCCCAACGGAAATGCCACCTACGATGTGAATGAAGTCGAATACTACTATTCCTTCCATTACATTCTGGATGATGCCCCCGGCTGGCACCGGATCGCCATACCCCTCGAGGCCGGCGATTACTGGGGCGGCGAAGGGTTCAATCACACCGGCTGGGCCGGGATACAGGGCAATGGCCAACTGGACAAGGATAAGATCAAAGGTTTTTCCATCGAATTCTCCATCAATGGTGCCGGTGAAGGGGACTATTCCCAGGGAACCATTGTTTTGGATGACCTGGAAGCCACCGGGGGATCTTCGGTACCGCTGGTGTTTTTCAACAGTATGGCTATTCCTTCCAATGTCGACCTCTGGGCCGGCTGGGGCGGCGGCAGTTATGAAATCGTTGAAGGCGCCGGCTATACGCCCAATACCAATGCCCTTCGCTGGCATACACCCCCGAATGACTGGGCCGTCTGGGACGGGCTGGTGTTCACGCTGGATGCGCCCCAGAATCTCTGGTACAGCTGGTCCCATGACAGTCTCCAGTTCAAGATCAAGGCCCCGGCCGGGATTGGCGATCTGAAACTGGTCCTCGCCGATCCGGATGACGACGGCTTTGTGGATAATGACGGCGACGGTGCTGATGACACCCCCGATTCCGAATTCGAAGCCGCCTACACCCTGACCGAAACGGAAGTGGGCTATGACGGAACCTGGAAAGAAGTCAAAATTCCCCTGTCCAGTTTTGACCGTTTCAGCGGCGGCTGGGACGGCACGGGCATGCGTCCCGGTGAAATGGACTCTTCCCGGGTGAAATTCTTTAAAATGCTGATTGCCAGTACCGCGGCCGTAAACCAGACGATCGATCTGGATGAAATTGCCACCATGCCGCTGGCCATCGATGTGGAAGCTCCGGCTCCGCCTCAGGGTGTGTCCGGCGTGGTAGGCACCTACTACAACCTGGTGATCTGGCAGGACGTACCCGGAGAATCGGGAGAGACGTATAATGTCTATGCCAGTCAGTCTCCCATCACCGATGTGTCGGCGCCGGGTGTGGAACTGGTGGAATCGGGTGTGGGTGAAGATATTCAGACCGTCATCCACTGGTTGAATTATCCACTGGTGGATACCGACCTCACCTACTACTATGCCGTGACCTGTGCCGATGAATTTGCCAATGTGAGTGAGCCGGGCGTTTCGGCCTCTCCCGTGACCAATACGGCCCGGGGCATTCCCACCATTTCCCTCAATCCTCCGGCTTCCTTTGCCGCCGATGGCGATTTGACCGAATGGTACAGCAGCGGCATCATGCCCTTCACCATCTCGCCTTCCAACGGATTTGTTCCCGTGGGATCGGTGGATGATGACAATGACCTGACCGGAACGGTATTTATGGCCATCGATGATGACTATCTCTATCTGGCCGGAGATGTTGTGGATAATGTTTATTCCTTTGGCGCCGGAAACTGGTGGGACCAGGATGCCTTCCAGCTCTTCATCGGTCTCTATGACTGGCGCGGTCCCAAACACACCTCCATCCTGCGGGGCGATGAACCGGACTACATCATGTATGCCAATGAACAGGTCTTCCAGTTCGATAATCCGGGTGGATACGCCCTCTACACTCCGGATTCCGCCGACTATTACTTCGAAGGATTCAATCCGGACTACGTCTTCGAAGTGCGCGTACCCCTGGATGCCATTGCCGCCGCCGGAGGTGATCCACGTTTCCATCCTCAGAATGGCATGCGGGTTCCGATCGACCTGTACTTCCATGACAACGACGGCGCCGGTTGGGAAGGAAATGTCGGTTTCTCCTCGTTCAGCACGGACCATCAGTGGCAGACGCCGGAAGAATGGGCCTACACCTGGATCGGAGATACGACTGACGTGGCTCTTTCCACGGGCAATGAAACGCTCCAGCCGCAACAGTACGCCCTGCGGAACAACTACCCGAACCCCTTTAACCCGACCACCAGTATCGAGTATGTGGTTCCCCGGGCGGGAGAGGTCACTCTCACCATCTACAACCTGATGGGACAGGAAGTGGATCAACTGGTGAATCATGTCCAGAAGGCGGGCACCTACACCGTGAAATGGAATGGTTCCCAGGCAGCTTCCGGAGTGTATTTCTATCAGTTGCGCGCCGGTGATTTCGTCCAGACGAAAAAGATGATACTGATGAAATAATCCGACAGATTAATCAGGTAGAGAAGGAGGGAAGCTGCGGCTTCCCTCCTCCTTATCACGCTTTACTCAACAGTCACATGAAATACAGAATCTCGTTTTTTAGTTTGCTCCTGGCCCTGGTTCTGGTACCCCTGGCGGGACAGACCACCGGCAAGATTGCCGGTACGGTAGTGGATAAGGATACCCAGGAACCCCTGCCGGGCGTCAATGTATTTCTGGAAGGCATGGGAATCGGGGCTGCCACCGACGAAAACGGCTCCTTCTTCATCCTCAATGTCGCCCCGGGGACGTATACGGTCATCGCCCAGATGATCGGCTACACCGAACTGCGGATGGAAGGGATCAAAGTCTCCGTCAACCGGACGGCCTATCTCAAAGCCGAACTGGAGCCCACCGTTCTGGAAGGGCAGGAAGTGGTGGTGACGGCCAGTGCCATTTCCCAAAAGAAAGACCAGACGGGTACCACGAAGAATATCTCCGCGGATCAAATGGATGTCCTGCCGGTGGAAAATATCGGTGAAATCATCCAGATGCAGGCGGGCGTGGTGGAAGGCCATTTCCGGGGCGGTCGCAACACGGAAGTTTCCTATATGATCGATGGTCTGGTGGTGGATGAAGTCGTAGGCGGTACCGGGTCCACCGTTGATCTGGAAGCGGACGCCGTCCAGGATCTGGAAGTCATCACCGGAACCTTCAATGCTGAATACGGCCGGGCCATGAGCGGCATTGTGAATCAGGTAACCAAAAGCGGTTCCCGGGAGTTCCACGGATCCGTTTCCGGTGCCGTAGAGAATTATTTTACACCGCATAAAGATATTTTCATCGGAATTGATCAGCCGGATATCAACCGGAATACGGATGTGAAGTTTCAGTTGAGCGGACCGGTTTGGGGTGACAAGATAACCTTTTTTATCAATTCCCGGTTGCAGGACAATCAGGGACATCTGAATGGTATTGAACGCTTTCTGGTCGATGATTACAGTGATTTCACTTCTCCCGATTCCCTGGATTGGATTTCCGAACATAATGGCAGCGGAAACCTGGTCCCCATGAACGTGACTCAGAATCAATCTCTGATGGGAAAGCTGAGTTTCAATCTGTGGAAACATTTCCGCTGGAACCTGCTCTATACCCGCAACAACGACATCTGGCGGTGGTACGATCATTTTTACAAGTACAATCCCAACGGGCGTCCCCATTCGGTTCGGGATGCTCATATGCTGGCCGTGCAGGTCAATCACATGCTGTCCAACGCCCTGTTCTACGAATTCAAATTTTCCCAGACCTATAACTACGGCGGCACCTATGTATACAAGGATCCCATGGATGCGCGGTATGTCCACGATAAATATTTCAACAGCTATGGACCGGGTTTTCTGACTGGTGGGCAAAGCAAGGATCACAGCTACCGGGAGACCCGGGATGCCACGGTGAAGTTCGACCTCAATTGGCAGGCCAATCCCCGCCACAGTTTGAAGGCGGGATATCTGGGAATCCACCATGACATCACCAATACCTGGCACCAAATCCGCAATAAATATTATGGCACCTCCAACGAATTCGACCTCTACGAGCCGATCATCCTGCCGGACAGCACCATCTACGCCGATATCTATCATGTGAAACCGGTGGAACAGTCGGCGTATATCCAGGACAAGATGGAATTCGACGATATGGTGATCAATCTGGGGCTGCGGTACGATTATTTCGATCCGGCCGCCACATATCCGTCCCAACGGCGAAATCCCGGCAATCAACAAATATTCGACAATCCCGATTCCATGTCCCATCCGGTCCCTGCCGACCCCAAATTCCAGTGGTCGCCCCGATTCGGTCTGGCCTACCAGCTGGGGAATGCGGCTGTGCTCCATTTCAGCTACGGCCATTTTTTCCAGATGCCGCCTTTTTACGCGCTGTATCAGAATCACAGCCTGCGGGTCGGGCCGGATGATTATTCCACCGTCATGGGCAATCCTCAGGTCAAAGCCGAAAAAACAGTCTCCTACGAAATCGGTCTGTGGCAGGAACTGTCCCGGGGAATGGGACTGGAGGTCTCGTTGTTCTACCGGGATATTTACGATCTGTTGAGCACGAAGATCATCAGCACTTTCAATCAAATCGAGTACGGGTTATACACCAACAAGGATTACGGCAATGTACGGGGTCTGGAGGTAAAATATGATTTCACCCGGCGTCCGCTGGCCATTTTTGTGAATTACACGCTTCAGTACACCCGCGGGAATGCGGATTATCCCCGGGAGGCCTTTGATCGCGAAGGCAGCCAGACGGACCCGGTGAATCGTCTGATACCGCTGAACTGGGACCAGCGGAATACCTTCAATGCGACGGTCAGCTATGAGCGGGGCCGCGGGGGTGTTTCCATTACGGGCTATTACAATTCGGGCATGCCCTATACATACACGCCATTGGGTGAACGGCTCATCAGCCGGATCAACCTGTATCCCAACAATGATTATCGCCCGACCCGATATACGGTAGATATGACCGCCCATTATGCACTAACCCTGGGCAGTCACTTCAGGCTGAAATTTGAGTTGCTGGTACGGAACCTGTTCGACCGCTTAAACGAAATCAACGTCAACGGTCAGACCGGCAGGGCGTATACGGCCATCATTCAGGACACGGATCTGGCCGGTCATCGCAGCAATTTCAACACCTATGAGGACCGGATTCACGATCCGTCCGCCTACTCCGCCCCAAGGAGTATTAAACTGAGTGTGGGAGTGGAATTTTAACGCATGAAGAAACTCACATCCTTTGCAGCATTGCTATCCGGTCTCCTGTTCCTGACGGGGCTCTGGGGTCAGGGACGACCGTATGAAGGTCCGGATGACCCCGCCGGTGACATCGCCGCCGAACGGGAAGGATACATGACCGGGAACCGGGTATTTCTCTATTTTCGGAATACCACCGAGTTGTCCGACTGGCCCCGGGAAGACGTGTCCCGTTGGCCTAACACGTACGAAGGCACCAAGATGTTGGACGGCGTGGCCCTGCTGGTGGGAGCCAAAGTGTATATCAAAGGCGACGGGGACGCCACGACGGTGGACACGATCCCCACCACAGATTTGCTGGATATCTATACCGATCCCAATACCCACACCCTCTACTACCTCCAAACCAGTTACCGGGAAGAAATGGACCGGGATCCCACCGGAACCGTGGAATGGGGCTTTTATCCCGTATTCGGGTACTTCAACGAAAACGGGGAATATCCGGCCATGAGCAACAAACCCGATTCCTGGCCCGTAGGGGGCTGGCCGGCGGCGGGATTCACCAAAAAGTGGCCCGGAGAATGGGACGGCCGGTTTGGTCGGGGAGTGAGGTATGCCGATCTGGAAACCTATTTTGTGGTCAATGACGCCCAGGACCAGGAATATCTGGGACCGGAAGATTTTGTCCGCTACTATCCACGTCCCGGTCGATATATCGGTGATTTAAAACCCGATGTCACCATCCAGCGCGGCAAACCCTGGGGGGGGCTGGGTATCCGGGTGGAGACCCGCGGTTTTCAGTGGAACAATCCCCAGGCCCGGGATGCCATCTTCTGGGAATACACCATCGCCAATGTATCGGATTACGATATCCGGGATGCAGCTTTTGGCTACTGGGTGGACAATGCCATCGGCGGCGACGGCGCCAATGATGAATTGGGTTTTTTCGACACCCAGATCGACCTGGCCTATTCATGGGACGTCAATGGTCTGGGAGCCGCCGGATTGACTCCCGGCACCATGGGCTTTGCCTACCTGGAAAGTCCGGGGTTGCCCTACGACGGAATAGATAACGATGAGGACGGAATTACCGATGAGAAGCGGGATAACGTCGCCCAAACTCTGGTAGGCCCCACCGACGGCTATTCCGATCTGCAGCAATTTTTGGATGTCTATAAGTTGACCGAAGAGGACCTGCATGAGCACTGGGATGCCGATGAGGATCAGGACTGGGAAGACGGGGAAGATATCAATGGAGATGGCATCTATCAGATTTCTGAATATGCCGGCGATGACGTCGGTCTGGATGGGGTTGCCCCGGGGGATATCAATTACACCGGGCCCGATGAGGGTGAGGGGAACCACAAACCGGATTTTGTCGAAGGAGTCGGCAGTGAACCCAACTTTGCCTGGACAGACGTGTCCGAATCCGACATGGTGGGGTTGACTTCCTTCCGACTCTTTGCCGTCCCCAGTCACAGTTCGGATCAACACTGGTTCCGGGGGGATGAATCCATGTGGGAATTGATCGGAATCGATTCGCTGGAAGACTACTCCGGCAGTATCACCAACCTGATTGAAGTCTTTGCCTCCGGTCCCTTTCCCCTGTATCAGGGGCAGACGGAACGGATATCCATGTCGGAACTGCATTCCTATGATCAACTGCCGGGGCTGAATTCCGAGGACCATACCGCGCCGGCCCTGTTCGAACTGAAACGAATCGTGCAGGTCATCTATGAAAAGGATTACCGCTTCGCCCAGCCGCCGCGGATGCCGACCCTGACCGCCACGGAAGGGGACGGTGAGGTCATTCTCACCTGGGATGACATTGCCGACACCAAAACCCGCGATCCTTTCGTGGGTAATGTGAATGATTTCGAAGGCTATAAAGTCTACCGGTCAACGGATAAAAAAATGTCCGATCCGGAGATCATTACGGATCTGTATGGCACCCCGACCTATAAATTGCCCATCTACCAGTGTGATTTAAAGGATGACATCTTCGGATTCACCGACTTCGGTCTGGTCAACGGGGTGGGCTACAACCTGGGGACCGAAACCGGAATCACACACCATTTCATCGACCGGTCGGTGCAAAACGGCCGCACCTATTACTATGCCGTGGTGGCCTACGACTACGGTGCACCGGATATTGGACCGGGCATTGCTCCGTCCGAAAACAACGTGGTCATCGAACTGGATGAGAATGAAAATGTCATCGGCTACGGGAAAAACGTGGCGATCGTGGTGCCCCATCCTCCGGCTGCCGGCTATATCCCGCCGGAAATCGTTCCGGAAGACAATCCGGACCTGATCGGAAGCGGGACCTATACGGCCGAAATTCTGGCCCGGGGTTCCCTGAAACCAAATCACCGCTACCGCCTGACTTTCGGCCTGGACACGGTGGCCACCCTGTCGAACTACGCCCACGGCCTGTCCTACACCAATGACAGTTTCACCGTATTTGATGAAATGGACAGCTCGGTAGTATACCACGAAGACCGGGATCGCTATGTGGGAGAAAATATAGTCTACGATGACACGCTCGATTATTATGCCCTCAACCGGAACGGTGTAGCCACGGATGTGTTTGATGGCATCCGGCTGGAGTTGGACCTGCCGGTGGAAACGCCCATCTTCGATTATGCCCATTCCGGCTGGGTTGTCGGGAGCGGTGATATCCATGTGACACCCACGGTACGCGAATCGAACCTCCTGCCCTGGCGGTATGCCATTATTTTTTCCAGTGATCCGGCTGCCTACACCGGTCAGATTACCAACCGGTCCAACGTCCGGGATGAAAACGACCACCGGTTGAGTTACACGGAACTGCTTCCGGGGGCCTCGGTGGACTTCTACGTACAGAATCAGTCCTTTGTGGATTCGTCCGGGAATTACGAACTCATGGATATCATGGTTCACGACGTCAATCGCAATGGCGTGTATGATCGATTCATCGACCGGGTCCTGGTGGGTCCCCTGACCACGAACGGTCGCTGGGGCGGGACAGCCTTCATCATCGATTTCACCAATATCGACACGCTCAATTATCCCCGGCCGGGCGATCAATACCAGGTCGATTTCAAACGTCCCTTCTGGGTGACGGACACCCTCCGCTTCACCGTCCATGCCACCGATTCCGTCGATGAATCTTCTCTGAACGACGAAATGGACCGGATCAAGGTGGTTCCCAATCCCTACATTGCCACCAACGCCATGGAACCCGCCCTGGCCAATGCCTCTCTCAACCAGCGGCGGCGTCTGATTTTTACGCATATACCGGCCCAATGTACGATCAAAATCTTTACCGTCAGCGGTGTGCTGGTAGATGAAATTCAGGTGGACAATCCTCCCGACAACGGCCTGGTTCATTGGGACCTCCTGACCCGGGAAAACCTGGAGATCGCCGCGGGAATGTACCTCTACCATGTGAAATCGTGGCGGACCGGGAAAGAGAAACTTGGAAAATTTGCGGTGATCAAATGAAAAAACTGTGTTCCCTCATCCTGATCTTCCTCCTGACGGCTCCGGTTTGGTCCCAGCGCCCGTACCGGGTGGGGACCACTGCGGCCAACTTCCT
This sequence comes from Fidelibacterota bacterium, assembly GCA_003695105.1. GTDB lineage: Bacteria > Fidelibacterota > Marinisomatia > Marinisomatales > J089 > J089. The sequence goes on along the minus strand of RFIZ01000017.1, from coordinate 28,734 downwards.
TGAGATCGGTATGGGAAGCGCCGCTTCGGCCATGGGAGATGCTTACGTCAGCGTGGCCCACGACCTGTCCTCCATGTACTGGAACACGGCCGGATTGGCGTACATCCGCCGGAGTGAAGCTCAGTTCGTTTATCAACCCTGGTTCATCGATATCAACACGTCCTTCACCGGGGTGGCGACTCATTTGACCGGGATCGGTACCCTGGGAGTGGGTATGAGCCAGATCAGTTACGGCAATATGGAAGTGACGTCTCTGGAAAGCCAGGAGGGAACGGGAGAACAATTCACGGCCAATGAATATGCAGTCAATTTGTCCTTTGCCCGCAAACTGGCGCCCTGGTTTGCCTTCGGCAGTTCCGTCAAATACATTTCCTCCCGCATCTGGCGGTCCCAGGCCCGGGCCCTGGCGTTGGATTTGGGTGTGCTGGTCACCACCCGGTTTTTCGCACCTCACGGAGATCAGAGCCACGGCCTGAAAATCGGCATGAGCATCTCCAACTACGGTACCCGGATGAAATATGACGGCATCGATCTCCTGGTCCCGATTGACATCAAACAGAACGAAAACGGAAACTTTTCCGATGTTCCGGGTCAGTTCCGACTCCAGGCCTGGGAATTGCCGTTGATGTTCCGCATCGGGGTTTCGGTCCAGCCCGTCTATTCCGATTTTCAAACCCTCACCCTGGCCGTGGACGCCCTCCATCCCAACAACAACTCCGAATCGGTGAATGTGGGTGGGGAATATTCCATCCGGATTCCGGGGCAGGCCGTTTTGTCTGTCCGGGCCGGGGCCAAAGCCCTGTTCATGGACCGCTCCGAATACGGGCCCACCTTCGGGGTCGGGCTGGAATGGTTTCTCTTTGGAAACCGCAGTGTCCGGATCGATTATGCCTTCAAGGATATTGGCATCATCGGGAACACCCACGCCTACACCGTCGGTCTGTCCTTTTAACCCGCCTCCCGGAGTACGGGAATGAGGTGGTCGTATTTGCTGTTCCCTGCCTGGGTGATTTGCTGTTCGGTGGTTCTGTATTCCCAGGTTCCCGCCATCGCCGTGAACCAGGTGGGATTCTATCCCGGCCAGGCCAAAATAGCCGTGATTACCACTCCGACGGTTTCGAATTTCTACCTGGTCACGTCCGGGGGAGACACGGTCTGGACGGGTACGGCCGGGGGAGCCGAGTACTGGAATCTGACCGGTTCCATCACCCATAAACTGGATTTTTCCGCCTGGACCCAACCGGGTGACTATCTGGTACTGGCCAACGGGGAAACGTCTTGGCCGGTGTCAATTAGTGCGCACCGCTACTGGAATTTGCTGCGCACGGTGATCAAGGGCTATTATTACCAACGAGCCTCCACTCCGCTGGAACCCGCTTATGCCGGACTCTGGTTCCGGGCCGAGGGACACCCCGATACAACCGTGTATGTCCACGCTTCGGCCGCCACCGCCGCCCGACCGGAAGGCACGGTGATTCAGGCTCCCCGGGGATGGTATGATGCCGGTGACTTCAATAAATATGTGGTCAATTCCGGTATATCGACTTACACTCTGTTGGCGGCGCTGGAACATTATCCCGACTACGTGGATACTCTCACCGTTCCCATTCCCGAAACGGACAACAACCTGCCCGACCTTCTGGATGAAACTCTCTGGAACCTGCGGTGGATGCTGGCCATGCAGGATCCCGATGACGGTGGGGTGTATCACAAACTGACCAACCCCGAATTCGAATCGGTGATGATGCCGGCTGAAGCGGCCCAGGACCGGTACGTGGTCCAGAAAAGTACGCCGGCCACCCTGGATTTTGCCGCCGTCATGGCGGTGGCTTCCCGGGTTGTCGGCCGGTTTCCGACAGCTCTGCCGGGGCTGGCCGATTCCTGTCTGACGGCGGCTCTGGCTGCCTGGCGTTGGGGACGGCACTATCCGGACAGTCTCTACAACCAGACCGCTCTCAATCAACAATTCGATCCCGATATCCACACCGGTGAATACGGCGACAACGATGCCACCGATGAAAGGGACTGGGCGGCCATGGAGCTGTTTATAACCACCGGGCAGGATAGCTTTTTGACTCTCACCGGAGCGCCCGCCAACCATCCTTCCCTCACCGTTCCCTGGTGGGGCGATGTCCGGACACTGGGGGTACTCTCCCTGGCCCGTCACCGTACCCAGGTGGCAGGTGCCGTCGATACGGCCTGGGTGCGGGAACGCCTTCTGGCTCTGGGCACGACTCTGGTGACCCGGATGGAATCTTCGCCCTATGGATGTCCCATGGGAGGACAGGCGAGTGATTTCGTCTGGGGCAGTAATGCCGTCGCCGCCAACCAGGGTATGGTCCTGCTCAATGCCTACGCCGTTTCGGGCGATCCGGTTTATGCCGAAGCGGCTCAGGCCAATCTGGATTATCTGTTGGGGCGTAACCCCACGGGCTATTGCTTTGTCACGGGAATAGGCTCCTTTTCGCCCCAGCACCCCCACCACAATCAATCGGAAGCCGATGTCGTTCCCGAACCGGTCCCGGGCTTGCTGGTGGGCGGACCCAACCCCGGGCAGCAGGACGGTTGTACCTATCCCTCCGATCGACCACCCCTGTCCTACGTGGATGATTTCTGCAGTTATGCCTCCAATGAAATCGCCATCAACTGGAATGCCCCCCTGGTCTACCTGACGATCGGGTTGGAGGTGTACCAGGAGGGACACTCCCTGGGCCTTCAACCGGGAAGAGGCAGCTGGCTGCCGGAATCGTTTCGCCTGGGAGTGTATCCCAATCCCTTCAACGGGAGGACCACTATCCGGATGGAGGTGCGACCGGGCAGCCCCTATCATCTGGCAGTGTATGACCTCCGGGGGAAATTGGTGGACCAACTTCAGACAGGCATCAGCCCTGGGGAGGAACTGGAAATCACCTGGTCGCCCGGGGCCATCGGTTCCGGTCTCTATTTTATTCGTCTGGCGACCGCCGATCAAGTAACTTCCGCCAAATGCGTCTACCTCAAATAATTCGGCTGGCCGGAATTCTGGCCCTCTGGTTCACGGCCTGTTCCCGCCCTGATCTGGAACTGGATGTACTGGCCCGGGTGGGTGACCGTATCATCACCACCCAGGATTTCCTTTTCCGGGCGGAATACACCCCTCGTCCCGCCTATTGCCGTACCAATACCCCGGTCTCCAAAACCATTATCCTCAATTCCCTGATTGGGGAAAAACTGCTGTCTCTTGCCGGTGATACGATCCGGCTGCCGGCGGTGGTGGAGGCAACCCTTCAGGGCCGTAAAGAACAGGCCATGCGGGCGTGGTTGTATCACCGGCACGGGACCCGGGCGGTCAGGGTGGACTCGGCCGCGATCGGGCAACTGGCGGACCTCATGGGCCGCACCTACCGGCTCCATTACCTGTCCCTGCCCTCGGATACAGCGGCTTTGTGGGTGTTGGATCAGACCCTCAACCGTCATCGAACCCTGGCGGATCTCTACGCTGAAGCCTATCCGGGCGATACGGTTCCCACCAAGATCATCCGCTGGGAAGACCTGAATACCCGGGGCCTTCGGGATACCCTGTATTCCGTTCCCTGGCACCAGGGAGCGATCCTGGGTCCGCTGGTAACCGGGGATCAGCGCTATCTGGTCCTGGAAGTGGCGGGCTGGACGGAACGACTGGCAGTCACCGAATCCCAGCGGCAGGAACGGTGGGAGACGGCCCGGCGATACCTGGAGGACCAGGCGGCTCAGCGGGCCTATGAATCCTTCGCCGGAGAGATCATGTCCGGACACCGGCTGGAGTTTCAGCCGGAAACCTTTTTCCGGATGGCCCGCCGGGCCCAGAAACTTTACCTGCGTAGTGCGCAAGAAAAACAGCAGGCGTTACAACAATCTCTCTGGAATCTGGACGCCGAACTCCAGCCGCCCCCCTCGGTACAGGATCTGCCGGAAGTGGGAGCGGAGGAGATCTTTTTTACCCTGGATGGTGAACCCTGGACCGTGGGCCGCTACCGGGAGCTGATCCGTACCCATCCTCTGGTATTCCGTTCCAAAAACATTCCTGCCGGTCATTTTGCGGAAGAATTCCGGGACGCCGTCGCCGATCTGATTCGGGATTATTTTCTTACACAGGCGGCCTACCGCGAAGGCCTGGACCGGCACCCCAGTGTGGTCCAAAACGAGGCCATGTGGCGTGATTTTTACCGGGCCCAATGGATGAAAGCGTCTCTCCGGCAACGAAAAGACCCGAAGCTCAGTGATCTGCGGTTTTTTACGGCTGTCATTGACAGCCTCCAGGAACGATATTCGGACCAGATTGAAATCGATGTGAGTAAATTCAATCAACTTTCCATTACCGGAATTCCCATGATGGTCACGGAACAGTACGCCCCCTATCCTGTGGTGACACCGTCCTTTCCGCAATTGACGGATGACCATCGTCTCAACTACGGTCGGAGGATGAATCCATGAAAAAGAAATTCCTCGGGTTCCTGGTGATCTGGCTGGCAACCGGTCTCGGGGCCAAGCCCTATCGGGGGGGAGAACTGCGAACGATGGAGTCTTTTCTATACGGTCGGTTTGAAGTGCGCTGCCGGTTTGCTCCGGGGAGCGGAGTGGTGTCGTCTTTTTTCACCTATCATGACAACGACCCGGACTGGATCGGACACTGGAACGAAATTGATATCGAATACCTGGGAAGGTACGACCACCAGATTCAGTGGAATGTGATCACGCCGGGACAGGTTCACCACGTGGCCACCACCACCACTGATTTCAATCCCAGCGATTCCTACCATGTATATGCCATTGAATGGACGCCCTATTATGTGGCCTGGTTCATCGACAGTGCTCAGGTGGCGGTTCAGGTGGGATCCCACGTCGGGGAACTGGTGTACAGTCAAAAACTGATGATGAATATCTGGCAACCGGCCGACGTCAATTGGGCCGGGACCTTCAACGATTCCATCCTGCCCGTCTATGCCTTCTACGACTGGGTCCGCTATTACACCTATGATCCGGACAGTGGAAATGCAGGATCCGCCAACCAGTTTCGTTTGGCCTGGGAGGACCCGTTCGATTATTTCGACATCATGCGCTGGCAAAAGGCCACCCACACCTGGGATGGGAATAATTGTGATTTTATTCCGGAAAATGTGGTTTTCCAGGATGGCCAGATGATCCTGTGTCTGACCGATCCGGTCAACACGGGGTATTCGGGGGGTCCCCTGAAGAGTGAGGATTCGGGTCTGCTGCTCCCGGATCGACTTTCGCCCCCCTATCCGAATCCGTTCAATCGCTCCCTGACCATTCCGGTCACGGGCAGGGAGGGGACGGTCACCATTTACAATCTGTTGGGAAAATCGGTCACGGCTCTGTCCACCGAAGCGCCCCTGATCCGGTGGGACGGGACCGACCGGTTCGGTCGCCCGCTGGAGAGCGGAATCTACCTCCTCCGCTACGGATCCCGCCTTTCCGGTCCCACTGTACCGGTTCTGTTACTGAAATGAACCTGCCGGTCCGCATCCTGACTGCAGGCGTTCTCGTATCCCTTCTGGGCGGCCAGACGGGCTATCTTCATAACCTGGACGGTCAGGTAGTGGACGGCAATGGGACACCGGTCCTCCTCCGGGGCATCGGACTGGGAGGCTGGCTGGTTCCCGAAGGCTATATGTTGAATTTCCCCGGTTTCGGTTCCGCAACGGCCATTCGTGATTCGATCCGAAAACTGTTGACGGAAGCGGAAACGGAGGAATTTTTTCAACGGTATCGATCGAATTACGTCCGGCGGCAGGATATCGACCGGATTGCGGCCATGGGATTCAATTCGGTTCGGCTGCCGATGCATTACCGGTTTTTCCTGGATGCCCAGGGTCAGATAGATACCACCAGCTACGGATTTGCGGTCATCGATTCGGTCCTGGCCTGGTGCCGGTCCAATCGGCTTTATCTGATTTTGGATCTCCATGCGGCGCCGGGGAGTCAAAATCCGGGACCGATCAGTGACAGTCCCGGCACGGCGGAACTGTGGTTAAATTCTGATGACCAGGACCTGACCGTGGCTCTCTGGCGGGCTCTGGCCCGGCGGTACCGCGACGAAACCTGGATCGGCGGCTATGACCTGATCAATGAACCGGTCCTGCCGAGCGGCGTCACCACGGGACAGATGCGGGCCTTGTACATGCGGATCACCAACGCCATCCGGGAGGTGGACACCCATCATTTGCTGTGGGTGGAAGGTAATTGGTACGCCACTGATTTTGCCGGATTGACCCCGCCTTTCGATACCAACATGGGGTATGCTTTCCACTGGTACTGGCGCCCCAATGTTCAGAGTGGACTCCAATATTTACTCAATTTCCGGCAAGCCTACCGGGTTCCCCTCTGGATGGGAGAGTTCGGGGAAAATTCCACCCATTGGATTCGGTCAGCCATTCGTCTGATGGAAGACAACGGCGTGGGCTGGAATGTGTGGACCTATAAAAAACTCCGCAGCATTTCCTGCTTCTATTCGGCGCCTTTATACCCGGACTATCAGGCAGTGCTGGATTATTTCAATCACACCGGACCGCGGCCTTCCCACGAATCGGCCCGAAGCGCCCTGTTCCGGATGGCGGACAACCTCAATGTGGATAGTTGCACCTATCGCCCGGATATGGCAGATGCCCTCTTCCGGGAGGATTTTTTCCGCACTCCCCACGCGTTCACCGACCATGTTTTACCCGGAACTCTTTATGCCGCCCAGTACGATCTGGGTGCCAATGGTGTGGCGTACAGCGATCATGAATATCAAAATACCGGCTCGGCCCCCAACAATGTGGGCAATCAGGGCTGGGTCTATCGCAATGACGGAGTGGATATCGGGAAATCGGCCACGCTAACCGGTTTTCCCTATTATGTGGGTTGGATGAATGCCCAGGAATGGCTGGGGTACACGGTGGAAATCTCCTATGGGGGACACTATGCCGTGGAATGGACCCTCGCCAGTCCGGACGGCAGCGGTGCCTTCCGCTTATATGCCAACGGAGAAACGGTGATTCCCCTGGTGGAGAGTACCGCCACCGGGGGCTGGGATGACTGGAAGGTGGTTCGCCAGGAAACGGATTTGCCGGCCGGGCAGGTATGGCTGCAAATCTCAGTCGTGGCACCGGGAGCCAATCTCCAGGCCCTGCGTTTTACTGCCATCCCCGATTCAAGTTATAAAGCATTGACATCGGACCTCTACGTCGGACAACAATTTCCCAATCCCTTTCATGACACGCTGACCATTCCTATTCTGACGAACCGGGAGCAGGCCGTATCCGTTTCCATCTGGGATCTGAACGGTCGCCGGGTCCGAACCTGGCCGATCCGGACCCTGTCTCCGGGATTGACTTCTATCGTGTGGACCGGCCGCAATGATCGGGGTCAGCTGGTCGGTTCGGGAACCTACCTCTACCGCATCGAAGCCGGACCAAAAGATTTTACCGGGAAAGTGACCCGGGTTAAATAAGCTTCCACCCGTACCCGAAAAGAGGGTAGGTGATGGGCAGTTCATCATAGTATATTTCTTCCGGTTCAGTGAAGGAATCCTGACTCCTTCCTCCGGTTTTGATAGTAGTATTCCTGTATATTTTCCTTCACGATTTTACTCACCACCCAATCAGGAGGTGCCGTCATGAAGGAAGCAGTCGGAATTTGTGTTGGAGCTTCGACGATTTCCTGTGTACGAGTTCGAGCCGCGGGGGGGCGCGCTGAAATCCAATCGGTCCATTCTCAACCCCATGATGGGAATCCCAGGGCAGTCTTCCAATCTTTGCTGGCGTCCCTGAATCTGCCGGAGCAGATGCCGCTGGCCGTCACGGGTCGACGCTTCAAGGACCTGGTGGCGCTGGATCAGATTGCCGAACCGCAGGCGGTGGAACTGGCACTGAAACATGTGAACGGCCACGGTCCCTTTCCTGAAGCCGTCATCAGCGCCGGTGCCGAAACCTTTATTTTATACCAGTTGGACAGCCGGGGACGCGTCACCCGGGTCTACACGGGAAACAAGTGTGCCTCCGGGACGGGGGAATTTTTTCTCCAGCAGATCCGCCGCCTGGATGTTCCGCTGGAAGAAGCCGACCGCATCAGCCGGGACGAAAAACCCTTCCCCGTCTCCGGACGTTGTTCCGTGTTCTGTAAGAGTGATTGCACCCATGCCACCAATATAGGTATTCCCAAGGGACAGGTCCTGGCCGGATTGAGTCGGATGATGGCCCAGAAGGTGCTGGAACTGGCCAAGGCGACACCGCTCCGGCGGGTGATGTTGATTGGCGGAACGACCCGCATCACGGCCATGGTGAAAGTGTTGGAGGAGGAGATCGAGTCCCTGACCATTCCGGAAGAGGCGACCTATTTCGAAGCTCTGGGATCGGCCCTGTACGCCCTGACCAACGACTGTCGGCCCTGGGGCCAGGTGCGGAACCGGTTGTTCCGATCCCGAAGGACCCGCTTCGATTTTCATCCGCCACTACAGGAATGGATGGACCGGGTGACCTTCAAATCCCAGCCCCGGGGCATTCCCCGGGCCGGGGATCGTTGTGTGCTGGGTCTGGACGTGGGCTCCACCACCACCAAGGCCGTCCTCCTCCGGGCTGATGATTTGAAAATCATCGCCGCTGAATATCTCCGGACCAACGGCGATCCCGTCACCGCCGCCCGGAATTGTTACCGGGCTCTGGCGAACCAGTTGCAGGGTGTACCGGTGGACATATTTGGCTGCGGGGTGACCGGTTCCGGCCGGAAAATCGCCGGCCTTCATGCCCAGACGGACGGGGTGATCAACGAAATCATCGCCCACGCCGAAGCCGCCATTCATTTCGATCCGGAGGTGGACACGATCTTTGAGATCGGAGGTCAGGATGCCAAATACACGTACATCACCAACGGAGTGGCCAGCGATTACGCCATGAACGAAGCCTGTTCCGCCGGCACGGGATCTTTTCTGGAAGAATCGGCCTGGGAAACCCTGGGAATTCCGGTGGAGGAGATTGCCGACTGGGCGCTGCAGGGAAAACGTCCCCCCAATTTCAACGACCAGTGTGCCGCATTCATTGCCTCCGACATCAAAAGTACTTCTCAGGAGGGCATTCCCCGGGAAGACATCGTGGCGGGCCTGGTGTATTCCATCTGTCTAAACTACGTGAACCGGGTCAAGGGCGCCCGGCCGGTGGGCCGGAAAGTCTTTATGCAGGGGGGCGTCTGTTACAATCGGGCGGTACCCGTGGCCATGGCCGCCCTCTCCGGCAAGGAAATCATCGTACCGCCGGAACCGGGCCTCATGGGCGCCTACGGGGTGGCCCTGGAAGTCCTGAACCGGATTCGGACCGGACTGATGAAAGCCCAGTCTTTTGATCTGACAGTCCTGGCCGGCCGGGAGGTGGCCTATAAAGATCCCATTATTTGCCGGGGTGGAAAAGAAAAGTGCGACCTCAGTTGCGAAATCACCCGGGTGGTGATCGATGACAAAACCATTCCCTTCGGAGGAGCCTGTAACCGGTTCTACAACCTGCGGCAAAAGCTTCGTATCGAACCCGGAGAATATGACTTCGTCCTGCAACGGCAGCGCATCATTTTTGAAGAAATGGCGCCGCCTTTGGAGACTCTGCCGGATACGGCCCCCCGGGTGGGCCTGTCCCGCTCCCTCCTGATGAACACGTTCTATCCCCTTTTCGCCCACTTTTTCGCGGAACTGGGATTCCGGCCGGTGCTGGCGGAGGCGGTGGACCCCGAGGGCGTGGACCAGTGCGCCGCCGCCTTCTGTTTTCCCTGCGAGATCGCCCATGGATATTTTCACCATTTGGTCCGCCAGAAACCGGATTTCATCTTCCTGCCGCACATCAAGGGTCTTCTGGTACCCGGCGGAACCCAGCCCTCCCGCACCTGCCCCCTGGTGCAGGGAGAGCCCTTCTACCTGAAAAATACCTTCCTGTTCCAGCGGGAGGATGCCCCTCCGGTATTGACGCCAACCCTGGATCTGGGTGCCGCTTTGGATGAACAACTGAAGGCGATGGAACGTCTGTCCGTTCCCCTGGGCGTTCCGGAGAAACGAATCCGGGAGGCCTACACCCGGGCCACTGCCGTGCAGGAGCAGGTCCGGGCGCGGCTCCAGGCCCTGGGGCAGCGGGCTTTGCGTTTCGTCGAAGCCGACCCGGAACGCCTGGGCGTGATCTTGTTCGGGCGGCCCTACAATGCTTGTGCTCCGGAAGCGAACAAGGGCATTCCCCATAAATTTGCCAGCCGGGGAATCACCGTGATCCCGGTGGATTGTCTGGATCTGGAGACGGAGCCGGTGCGGGAGCATATGTACTGGGCCATGGGACAGATCAATCTCAAAGGGGCGGAATTCATTCGTCGCCATCCCCAGCTGTTTGGCACCTACATCACCAATTTTTCCTGCGGCCCCGACTCCTTCATCGTGGGGTATTTCCGGGATATCCTGGGCAAAAAGCCCTCCCTCACGCTCGAACTGGATAATCACACCGCCGATGCCGGGCTGGAGACCCGCATCGAAGCCTTTCTGGACATCGTGGTGCGGTACCGGAAACTGGAGAAAGACCTGGCCCCCGTGGTGAAACGATCGACCTTCCGGCCGGCCCGCTCCCGGCTCAAGGACGGGGTGTACACAATCTACACTTCTGACGGTGAAATCACCGATCTCTGGGATCCCCGGGTAAAGCTGGTGTTTTGTTCCATGGGCCGTTTCAGCGCCGAAAGCATTGCCGCCACCTACCGGGGCATGGGCATCCGTACCCACGTCCTCCCTGAATTGACGGAAGAAGAACTGAAACGAGGCCGGGGCCAGACGTCCTGCAAAGAATGCCTGCCCCTCCAACTAACCCTGGGCGGGCTGATCCGCTACCTGGAACAGGATCGGGAACCGGAGGAAATTACCGTCTATTTCATGCCCACGGCAGACGGACCGTGCCGGTTCGGTCAATACCTGGATTTTTCCCGGGATTATATTCGGAAGAAAGGCATCCCCGACGTAACCTTTTTCACCATGTCCGCCGATGACGGCTACGGAGGTCTGGGAACCCGGTTCACTCTGCGCATCTGGAAAGCCCTCATTCTGGCGGATCTGTTCGAAGACATCTTCCATACCCTCCAGGTGGCGGCAGTGGACCGGGAGGCGGCTCTGGAGACATTCGAAGCGGCCTGGTCCCGGATCAAAGCGGGATTGAGCCGGGACTACGCCCACCTGAACCGGGCCGTGATGGAGGCGGCTGATCTGTTGGCCGGGATCCCGAAACGGCAGGCTTTGGAAGATTTCCCGCAGGTCCTCATCGTGGGTGAGATCTACGTCCGGAAGGAAGGAATCTCCCGACGCTGGCTGCCGGAACGATTGATCGAGGCCGGCATCATTCCCTTTGTCGCCCCCATTCACGAATGGGGGATGTATGTGGACTGGCTTTACCAGCACAATCTGGTTTCGCGGCCGCCCCGGGGATGGCAACGGGTGGGAAAGGGGATCGAGCGCCAGTTGAAGATCGCGGTTCAGCGCCGTCTGAAGACCCTCCTGTCCAAATCGGGGTGGCTGGTTCCGCGCTATATTTCCATCCCCCGGGTGGTACGGACCGGAGAACAGTTTCTCACCCGGAATCTGACAGGTGAAGCCATCCTGACCACCGGCGGCCCCGTCGCCGAAGTGGGAGATGAATTTTGTGGTGCCATCGCCATCGGTCCTTTCGGCTGTATGCCCAACCGTCTGAGTGAAGCTCTGTTGAATCTGGGGATGGACCGGGACCACGTTCTGGCGGTGCGGTCGGACGCCCATACCCGCCGATTGCTGGCGGACCAGCCCCATCTGCCTTTCCTGGCCATCGAAAGCGACGGGAATCCATTTCCCCAGGTGATCGAAGCCCGGCTGGAGACGTTCATCCTCCAGGCCAAACGAATGCACGCCGTCATGCGTCGGTTTCAGGGGGCGACCGACCGGCGATCCCTGTCCTTCAGCGGCTCAGGCCCGGCGTCTCCCTGAAGCCCGGTTCAGGACCTGATCATGATCAGGAGCATCTGAAACCGTTCGGCCGCGAACACCTGATGGGGTTGACGGGCAGGCAGACGGAGGAGGTCCCCGGCAACGCAACGGTGCGTCTCTCCGGCGACGGTGATATCGGCGGTCCCCTCCACCATCACCACCAGGGCGTCGAAGGGAGCGGTATGTTCGCTCAACCCTTCACCGCGATCAAAGGCAAAGAGAGTTACCGTGCCCGTGTCTTGTTTGAGCAGGGTTTTGCTCACCACGGCCCCGGACTGGTAGGCCAGCAGGCTCCCCAGCGGGTGCGGTTCGTTTACTAATTCCATAGTATCCTTTCGTTCAGTGATCAATTCAGTCCATGAAATCTAGACGAAAAGGGAGATCCTTTCCGAATCAGGAACGAATCCCGGGACGGATTCCGTAAATTTACCTGGTATCATTTCCCTCACCAGGTTCAGGAGGACCGCATGCGATCGAAAGCCACCACTGTCGGCGACTACTTGGAATCTCTGCCGGAAAACCGGCGGAAAGCTCTCCGTCAGGTGCGGCAGGTCATTTTGGACCATCTGCCGGACGGATTGGAAGAAGCGATGAACTGGGGTATGATCGCCTACCAGGTTCCCCTGGAGATCTGTCCGGATACCTACAACAAGCAACCTCTCCTGTATGCGGCTCTGGCCTCCCAGAAAAACTATATGGCCGTCTATCTGACGCCGATCTATCTGGATCCGGATTTGGGCCGGCGGTTTGAGGAAGCGTACCGGGCCACAGGCAAACGCTACGACGTGGGCAAATCCTGCGTCCGCTTTCGGAAACTGGATGATCTGCCCCTTGACCTCATCGGCGAGACGATTGCCTCCATGACCACCCGGGAGTTTGTGGACCGGGTGCAACAGGCCGGATCGGCGCGGAAAGGACGGAAACAGGGAATCAGGTAAATCATCCCTCTGGACAGGAGCCTGCCGCTTCCTTCAGCTCGGAGAGAGTGCAGGTCATAACCGAAAAACACCCGTAATTTGTAGCCGATATAATTCACCACTATTCGCATCCCGGGTGTCTGACCGAAACCAGGGCGTAGATTGTAACCGGATGTGGCCAGAAAACCGGTGGATCATAGACCGTACCCACCCCGGATCCAGCCGGGGTTTCCGTGGCTGGCAGTCCAGATGCCTCCCCGTCGCTGTCGGATGAGCAGGGAGGGGGAGGCCCATGGTACGCCAGGGAGGAATCGAACCCCCAACCAATGGATTAAGAGTCCACTGCTCTACCAATTGAGCTACTGGCGCATTCGGGAGGAAAAACTCCGTTAAAAATTAGGCACTGCCGCCGTCCCGGTTCAATGAAAGAAATTCCGCCGGAGAAGTGACAGGCATCGTAAGTTCCCGCGACATTCTGGACTGTCTGGAGGAAGTATGCGACGGAATCAATCCTATTGGATGGTAGTGTTTCTCATTGGGATCGGTGCCCTGATTACCATTCTGGCGGACCTGAAGGGGGATTTTCGTTTGTTGCTGATCTATAAACCCCTCACCACCGTGTTGATCCTGTTGCTGGCCTGGATGGGCGGTCCGGTAACGGATCGCTACCGAAATCTCCTCTGTCTGGGATTGATCTGCTCGCTGGCCGGAGACATCTTTCTGTTGTGGAAGGACCGGTTTTTCCTGCCGGGACTGGTGAGTTTTCTCCTGGCGCACATCCTGTATAGTCTGGCCTTTCTAACCGGGCGGAAAGTCCGGGTACGGGGCACGGTCATACCCTATCTGATCTATGGCGGAGTGATCTACGGGCTGTTGTTTCCGGGCCTGGGGGGTCTCCGCTGGCCCGTGCTGGGGTACGTCCTGGTGATCCTCTTCATGGCCTGGCAGGCGCTGGAACGCAAGCGGTGGCGGCCGGAAGTGGGCTCCTGGGCGGCGCTGGGCGCCCTGCTCTTCGTGGTATCCGATTCCTGTCTGGCCTGGAACCGGTTTCGGTCACCCTTGCCGGTGGCTCCTCTACTGGTGTTGGGAACTTATTATCTCGCCCAAACTCTGCTGGCGCTGTCCGTGCGCCGGGAGGCGAACCTGTCCCGGGAAACGGCGGGATGAAAACCTACGTGGTAGGCGATATTCACGGTGCCTACCGGGCCCTGGAGCAGGTGGTGGAGCGCGCCCCCATTCATCCCGAGGAAGATCGCCTCATCGTCCTGGGGGATGTGAGCGACGGTTGGTCCCAGACCCGGGAAGCGGTGTCTCTGCTGTTGACGTTCCCCGGGGTCATTCTCCTGGCGGGCAATCACGACGAATGGACGGCCCGATGGATGGAATCCGGTGAAGTACAGCCAATTCACGCCGTGCAGGGCGGGCAGGCCACCGTGGCCAGTTATCGGGAAGGGATCCCGGCGGAGCACCTGTCTTTTTTTCAGAAGGCAAAACCCTATTTCCTGGATGAAAAGAACCGCCTCTATCTCCATGCCGGGTTTGAACCGGACATTCCTCTCGAGCAACAGCAGCTGTCGGTCTTCACCTGGGACCGTTCCCTGTTCATGGCCGCCGCCCTCCACCGGGAACAGTTCCACATTCGGGAATACGATCGCGTCTTTATCGGCCATACCCCGACGTTGCGGTATGATTCCTCCGCCCGCCCGCTGATCTGGGGCAATCTGATCAATCTGGACCAGGGAGCCGGCTGGGACGGGAAACTCACCCTGATGGACGCCGACAGTTTGGAGTACTGGCAGTCGGATTGGGTGACGGACCTGTATCCTGATGAGCCCGGACGGCTGGGTTCCCGCCGCTAGGGCAGCAATTCAAAAAAAGCCCAGTCGGATTCACCGCTGGCTTCATCCAGACCGGTGGCATTGTTGATTTCGCTGATGTTTTTCACCTTCCAGCGATACAGTCCGGGTTCCAGCGAGTCGCTTTCCGCCAGGAGGGCCAGTACGTTCTCGGGCCAGGACTGTCCCGGGGCAAACCAGGGAAAACGGATGGGAGCGCCGTTGGTCTGCGCTTCGTACCACTGCTGGGTGAAGCGAACGACCCAGACCGTGCGGGGCGGAGTGGATAAAACATCCACCCGCAAAACGTATTCCTGCGTGTAAGTATGGGCCTGGAGACGGTCGATCCAGCGGAAAGCCAGAGTATCCCGCTGGACCGATTGATCGGAGGGCCCCAGCGGAAGGGGTGCGGCCAGCAAACGGTACGTAAGCGTGTCGCTGGGGGAACTTTCGTTGTGGGCCCAGTCTACCGCCGTCAGGTAATAATAGAGTTTCCGGTACTGGGGAGCCGTTACGTCGATCCAGGCCGTGTCGGCTCCGGGTGTGAGATCGGGACGGATCTCCTGTATCCATTCGTAGGGACCACTCCGGGCCGAATCGGAGCGGTAGAGGCGGTACCCGTGCAGGTCGTCTTCCAAATTGGGATGCCACATGAGTTGCACCGCAACCCGTCCGTTTTCATAGGTAGCATCGATGCCCGACTCCGTCCAGGCGACGGGATCCGATTTCGTGACCCAGCGGGGAGCGTCCGGAGGGAAGGGGTCCTCCTGCGCCGGCTGACAGGCCATCCACAACACCAGTCCCAGGAGGGCGGTGGAACGAAGGCGCCGGCGAATACTCATGGGGTGATCTCCAGCCCGAGATGATGCAAGGCGCCCAACGGATGACTGGAAAAGGTATAATCGATGATCCAGATTTGGTGAAAGGCGGATACCCGGAGCCCCCCTCCCACCTGCCGCTGCCCTGCGTCCGTTCCCAGACGAAAGGCGAGGTGATCGGCCAGTTCCACTTCCAGGCCCGCGCGGCGGGTGGAAATCCGGGAGGAGGATTCCAGCAACGCCCGTAGTCGGACTGGCACCCGTTGGAGCGGAAGTTCGTACCCGATGCCCTGCACCCATTCGGTCGGCAGGGTTTCGACTTTCCGGGTGGTCCAGAACATGCGGGAGCCGGCCCCGTTGCGGACCAACAGTCCCAGTGTCAAGTGCCCCAGGCCGGGCCGGGCGAACACTTCGCTGACCGGGAGTCGCAGTTGCAATCCCACATCCAGAGCGTAGCCGGTGCCTCGTTCCCGATCCAGGGTATGATTCAACCAACGGAGATTCATCCCCAGGGGGATGTCCACGGAAAAGGGGGAGATCTGCCAACCCAGATCCACCAGGGGACGCCAGCGGCGGGACAGGTTCAGAAACAGCACGGTCTGGCGATCCTGAAAAGTGGAGAATCCCCGGGCGACCCAGGCACGGATCGAATCCCGCCGCGCTTCCTGTCCAGGGATCGAAGCCAGATCCGGATGCCGGGGAATTCCTGGTACGGAGAAGACGGACACCTGGAAGGAAGCGCACCAGAGAGGGACCAGAGGCAGGGTCGCGCCGGCGGTCCAGTAGGACGCCAGACCGAAGACATTCACGCCCATTCCGTTCAGTCCGACTTGCCGCGCATAGGCCGACACGGCCGGGTTTTCATCGATACCATTGGACCCGGAAGACAGGGCCACGGCCGCCCGGCCCAGGCTGAAGGTCCGGGCCGATAGACCCAGATCCAGAACGGCATCCGGGGCGGCTGACTGACACCAGAGGCTGTTGACCAGCCCCAGGGCCATCACCAGATATCCGAGACACTTCATCGGATTTTGGCTACCTTTCCCTGACGTATCACCGTGCGATTTCCCCGTTTCACCAGATAGCGATAAAAGTACACACCGTTGGCGACGAAGGCTCCGTCGGCGTCCGTCCCGTCCCAGACAATTTCATGGTAAGCTCCCGTACGGGGATCCAGGCCGGTCACGGTTGTGTGGGCATCGAAATGTTTGACGGGATGCCCGGACACCGTGTAAATGTCCAGTTGGAACCGATCGACGTTGTCCGTGAGTTCGTAGACGAACCGTGTGGTGGAACGGAAGGGGTTGGGATAATTGCCATAATCCAGGAGATCCAGTTGGCTGCGGACGATGAAGGAAATGGCCAGAGTATCGGACCGGTTTCCGGCCGCATCCTGAACCGAACAACGCAGCAGGGAATCGGTTTCGGTGAGTGCAGGTGTGAACTGGTAGACGGCGTGCGCGCCGCGACCGGTGATCATGACGGGTAATTCCGGCAGGAGGTCCCGGCCATTCAGCCACAGGTGAAGGGCTTCCGGCCGAAAATCCATCCCCCGGTCATCCTGGGCCTGAAGGGTGAAGCGGGGATGAGAACTGAGGTATTGATGGTGCAGGACCGCCTGCCCGTTGATATTCACTTCCAGGCGCGGGGGAGTCTGATCCTCGGGGTTGAACCATCCCAGGAGACCGCTGCCCGTCCACGATTTCGCTGCCTGGAGATCGATCCGCTGCCACACCGCATGGGACAGGGAATAGATGAAGGGTGCCCCGGGGTAGTGTGGATAGACGGGAATCGTTACCGGAGAGGGGGAAGCCATGCTCCAACGGAAGGCGCGGGCCGACGTGTCTGCGGACCAGCGGAGACCCGGAGTGGCCGGCAGACTGTCGGGCGGGAGCAGGGAGACCCGCAGGATTTCCGGCGCGGAGACGCATCCCGGGTCGATGGAGATCCGGTAGTCTCCCAGACCCACGGATTGGTGTGTAGTCAGGTTCCCGGTAGTACCCAGGCCGGGTGTGACCCAAAAGGCAGTGGGGTGGAGAACCGCTTCCAGGGTGTCGGCGGCGAAAGTTGCCCCCGGTTCCAGCAGAGCCCGAAACAGGGTATCGGTGGGCTCCAGCGGAAGTTCAAACCGGACACAGGTAGTCTGGACACCGTGGACGGTGGCGGACTGCCGCCCCAGCTCGGGCCAGGCGCTGCCGGTGAAACGAGACAATGCCACTTGGACGGTTCCGATTCCGGTGTTGGGGTTCGAGAGAAAAACGTCCAGACCGATCGTTCCCTGGCTGAGCAACCGGATCTCTTCCAGACGGGGCGCGATGCCGGGAGATACGGTCAGTGTCCGGGACGGTCCCCAGGTAAGCCGGCCGTTGAGATTCCGGAGAAAGGGTTCCAAGTAAACGGTGGCTCCCGCCGGGAAAGGAGGATGGGTCGTAGCATAATACCCGGGGGCGCCCTCCGCCCGGGCGCGGTAGCGGATCCCGTTAATCCTCACCCCGACCGAATCGATTCCGGCCGGGTCCCGCCCTTCCAGTTGTACCGTCAGACTGTCCGTTTCCGTGAGTGCGGCGGGAGACACCCCCGTCACCCGGATCAGCGCCCCCTGACAACCCACATAGGCAGCGGTATGGCCCCAGACGTCTCCCGTGCGCCACAAAACGGGCAGGGTCAGCACTCCCGCCGGGGTATCGTCGGGGATAGTCAGGGACGGTCCCCGGACTTCGGCCCGGGGAAGATAATTTTGATCCAGGAGGTGAATGTCCAGGGAATCACTTCCCGGAGGAAAGCCGGTGAGGATGATTTCTGTTCCGGGTTCGGCCTCCACCGGATGGGGAGTGAGAGTCCCGGTGCCGGGAGAACGAATGGGCAGAGCCGGGTCACCGGTGAGATTGAACTGGTACAGTTGGGTGATGGCGAGGGTCGGAAAGCCGGTGTTGGTGGCCAGGTTTTCCACCTTGGCCTGATTGATGAGCTCACCCAGAGTCCAGCTTTCAGCGGAGAACAGATGGTGATGCAATGGTTCCAGCAGCAGATAGTCGTTAATGATCCAGCCCACGCCGGCGCTGCCGAACCAGGCCGCAACTCCGCTGCCGGACCGCTCCATGAGACGGCGACCCAGCGCGTCGGGGTTGGTCACATCACCGGTGAAGCAGGTCATGCTGGTGACGAACGGATACACAGAATTGTGGAAACCGTCGATATCATCCAGAGTCAACAGCGATCGATCTCCCCAGACGGCCCCGCCGCCATGTCCCAGGAAATTGATGTACCATAGTCCCCGGTTTACGGACTGAATCAGGGTATCGGTATTCCCGAAAAAAGGTCCGCCTTCCGAATAGCGGTCGATGTACAATCGTCGCGGGAAATAGCCCCGATCCACGATGGCGGGAATCAGGGCTTCTGTCTGCTCTTTGAAGGTGTGCTCATAGCCGCCGATCATCAGGAGGCGGTTGTGGGCGCTGGTGAGGGGACCGTCCAGGTCGGCCAGGGTTTTGGCCACCATTGCCTCCAGGTCTTCCCGGGTGGCCGCCGGAAACCGCCCGATGGCAAAATCCGGAATCAGATCCTCATCCAGCAAAGTATACCAGGCGTCAGAAGCTACGGCCCCAAAACCATAGGTCTGCATTTTCATAGCCGGGATGAACCCCCGGTCCGGACCGGAGGGATGCTCCCAGCCGAACCAGCGCCCTTGTTGGGCCAGGAGGACATAGCGGAGCGGTGGAGATCCCCGGGCAGCCACCTCCCGGAAAAAAGTTTTCAGAGCATGAGGATCGATCACACCACCGGAATAGGCCCGGTAAATGTCATTCGGGGACAGTATTTGAGCCTGGTGAAAGGCTGCCAGGGGTTCCAGAACCGTGCGAAAGGAGTCGGGAGCCAAAATAAGGTAAGACGAATGGACTCCCTGGGCAGGGGGTTGCAGCGGATCCACGGGTTGCAGATGAAGCACCGGCCGAATCTGGTCGGAGGTGAACAGCGTGTAGACGGGTCGTTCCGAGCCGGTGAAATCCTGGAAACGGATCTGAAAGGTATTCCCATCCGGAAGCAGTTGAAAATCAGTAATGCGGGACTGGCCTTCCTTGAAGAGATAGACTTCCGGAGACGTCAGGCCGGAAATCGTGAACTGGTTTGTCAGCGCCAGGGTACTGTTGCGCCGGAAGCGCAGGGTGTTGTTCTCTGTCTGGAACTGATGGTAGTAGCAAATATCCACCCAGTTCAGATAGACCTGGTCGTAGCGGTTATTAGGAGAGGATCCGGCCAGATACACGGTGAGTATGTTATCTCCCGGAACCAGGAGGTCACCGGTCAGGGGCGGACGAGCATCGGTGCTGAATAAAAGCGTTTCCTGTCCTATCCAGCGGTCGGATCCCAGGATCACGTGGTTCAGCGTCAATTGCAAATCATGAGTAACGGAAGTGATGCCCTGAAATTCTGCCTGAACAGAGACCGGATGGGTCGAAGACGGGCTGGGAGCGGGAACGGGGAGCGTAAAATCCACTGCGGTTCCTCCCTGAATCGGCGGGTCTATGAAAAAATGATCGAAGCGGTCCCACTCCTGGTGCAGGTGCCGGGATCCCAGGCGGGCGAACACGTCATCCTGCTCCCAATGAAGCGTATCCAAAAAACTGTCCTCCTCCAAAACCTGATCCGGCGGCAGGTTGGGATAGCCGCTTTCCGTGGCGTACCGTATCCCGGGAGCTCCGCCCCAGGTGAGCCAGTAGTGATTGGTAGATGTATAGAATGGGTGGCGATAGGTGGCATAGACCGGCGGGCGGGGCAACCGGCCGTGAAAGAGGATGCGGTCGCCCGCCTGGAATTCGCCGGGTGTGGCGCATTCCACCCAGAGAGGCACTTCCCGGTTTTGTTCCCAGAGTTGAAAGGTGGCGGGATCAATGGCGGTCAGAGCGAACCCGGAATCGGCCAGGCTTTCCGCCGGAATCTCGAACCAGCCCTCCGAATCGATGTCGATCCGTACCAGGGGAGAGGCAAACTGGACGGCCGGTATCTGGGTTTCAACTTGGCGACTGCCCGCCGCGTGCGGCCACAGAGACGAAAGCCGCTGCCGGGACAGGGAGAGGAAGGCCGTCGAATCGTGCGCCGGCTGGGTCAGGATGACCGTCAGCGTGGGCGTCCATTCCCATCCGCGGGCCGTGAACCGGATGGGGTGCACCTCCAACACGTACCCGTCCGTATTCACCGCCGGCTGCCAGGTCGCCCATTTTGAAGGCGGAGAAACCCGGTCGGATGTCCGGGTCAGGTTCAGGCCCTTGGCCACTTCGCTGCGGACACCGGTGCTCCGGTTCCAGGGAATCCGGTGTACCGGTCCCGGAAACACATGCAGTCGGGTGGAGGAGGTCAGGCGGGGAAAGGCTTCCCGGACACAGGGCAAAGCGGGACGGGTCCGGGGCAGTAGCGAGGGAAGGCGGGGACGACAGCGGAGCTGCTGATCAGGAGTCAGCCAGACCGTATCCAGGTTCACTTCGACCGTCAATTGGGTGTCGCTTCGTTTCCAGTGCACGGCTGCCCTGGGACCCGGGTGTTGGGAAAACAGGCAGGTGGCACTCACCAGACACAACAGTCCAACTACTTTCCCCTCAGTCATAAAATGAACACCGAATGACAAGGCAATTTACGTTATCCCCGGGGAATGGCGCACCTGTTCCGATGACCCTGAAAACAGGGAAACCGCAGCCAGAGCCCTCTACGTACGGCCGGGGAACTCCATCGTAGTTTTTCCCTCGCTAAAGCGGTAATTTTGCCCGATGCAGTACTGGTTTCGAGCTGTCATACGCAATACCTTTTTTCAGGTGGGCATGGGACTCCTGCTGGTGATGTTTCTCGGAGGCTGGATTCTGAAACTGTTCGAGACGGGAGAAATCACCCAGGGCGAAACCCCCTTCTGGTGGGCGATTGTCACCATGACCACCGTCGGGTACGGGGATTACGTTCCCCAGTCTCCCCAGGGAAGGATCTTTGCCGTGTTCGTCATGTTCGCCGGCATTTCCCTGGTTTCACTGTTGACAGCATCGATTTCCTCCATTTTTGTGGCGAAAAAAATCCGGGAGGGGAAGGGCTTGGAAAAAGTGGACATTAAAGATCACATCATTCTCTGCGGCTGGAACCGGAACGGGGAACAGATCCTGGATTCCATCCAGTTCCTGCTGGGAGATCGTCCCCGTGACATTGTCCTGGTGAATGACCTGTCGGAGGATGAGATCAACAGCCTCAAGAACAAGTTTCGCAACCTGCGGCTCCATTACGTGGCCGGTGATTTCACCAGTGAAAGGATTCTGGAACGGGCTTCCCTGGAACGGGCCGATACGGTGGTCGTCATTCCCAACCAGACGGATCCCGGCGTTGTGAGTCCGGATGAAAAGACCATTTTCGCCACCCTGACCATCAAGTCCCTGGCGCCCAAGGTTCGGGTCATCGCCTATATGATCGACCGGGAAAACCTGAAACATATCCGGCGGGCGAATGTGGACGAAGTGGTCATGAGCGATGATTTCGGCGCCTTTCTGGTGGCCTCCCATGTGGTCAGTCCGGGTGTTCCTCAAACCCTGAATGCCCTGTTGAACAACCGGACCCAAAACCGTTTTCTGCGGGTGTCCATCCCCAAGGAGTTCGTCGGCAAATCCTACGATGAATTATTCGATTATTTCCGCCGTAAGAAACACTGGGTGCTGGTGGGGGTCTTTTCGGAAGATGAAAGCCTGGGGATCGGTGAAATTCTTTCGGCGGACACGTCAGCTCTGGATGCGTTCATCGAACGGAAATTGAAGGAAGGCGGAATCTCACTCCAGGAAGAGAGCAAAGTCCGCACGGTAATCAATCCTCCGGATGAATACATCATCCAGGAAAACGAACGCGCCATCGTCATCCCATGAGGTCGGTATGGATGTAAAACGTCTGGAAAAATATTCCATTTTCGCCCATTTGACGGAAGAAGAATTGCACCTGTTTCAAGGATCATTCAAAGAGATTACGGTACCGGAAGGCACGGAATTCATCAAGGAAGGCGACGTGGGTGATTCCATTTACCTGTTATTGAACGGGACGGTGGAAATCACTCAGAATCTGACCCTGCCCCTGTCCAAATCGGGAGGGGATACCCGGGAGAAAGCCATCATCAAGTTGTCCAGTGATCTCCGGCCGCTGTTTGGCGAAATGTCCCTGTTCAATGAAAATGATCGCCGCACCGCCACCGTCCGGGCGATCACGGAGTGTTCCCTGGCCAAACTGATGAAAAAAGATTTGTTTGCCATCTGTGATGCCCATCCGGACCTGGGCTATAAGGTGATGCAGAACCTGTGTCAGATTCTGTGCACCAATCTGGTGAAGGCCAATCAGAATGTTCTGAAATTGACCACCGCCTTCAGCCTGGCCCTGGAACGCTGATACCAGAAACCCTGTACTACGGAAAGACGCATGCCCGAGTTAGAAAAAGTATATCGACCGGCTCAGATTGAAGACCGCTGGTACGCCACCTGGCTGGAAAAGGGCTATTTCTCCGCCCGGCCCAATCCACACAAGACTCCCTATACCATTGTGATTCCTCCTCCCAATGTCACCGGAATGCTGACCATGGGGCACGTCCTGAATAATACCATCCAGGACATCCTGATCCGGAAGGCCCGCATGGAAGGAAAAGAAGCCTGCTGGATTCCGGGCACGGATCACGCCTCCATTGCCACCGAAGCCAAAGTGGTAAAAATGCTGGCGGAACAGGGCATTGCCAAAGAGGATTTGTCCCGGGAAGAATTCCTGAAGCATGCCTGGGAATGGAAAGAAAAATACGGCGGCATCATCATCAGCCAGCTCAAGAAACTGGGGTGCTCCTGTGACTGGGACCGGGAACGGTTTACCATGGATCCGGGTTACAGCCGGGCCGTCCTGGAAGCCTTTGTCCGCCTGTACCACAAAGGGTGGATTTACCGGGGCCACCGGCTGGTGAACTGGTGTCCCGTTTCCCGGTCTGCCATCAGTGACGAAGAGGTGATTCACCGGGAAGTTCAGGGCCATCTCTGGTATCTCCAGTATGACGTGGTGGATTCGGAGGAAAAGGTCACTGTGGCCACCACCCGTCCGGAAACCATGCTGGGCGATACGGCCATTGCCGTACATCCGGACGACGATCGCTTTCGGCACCTGGTGGGGAAAACGGTACGGCTCCCGCTGGTGGGTCGGCTGATACCGGTGATCGCCGATTCCTTTGTGGATCCCGAATTCGGGACCGGTTGTGTCAAAGTGACACCGGCCCACGATCCCAATGATTTTGCCATGGGCGAAACCCATGACCTTGAATTCGTCCAGATCCTGAATGAAGATGCCACCTTGAATGACAATGTGCCCGAGCCCTATCGGGGCTTGAGCCGGGAAGAGGCCCGGAAGCAGGTGGTGGAAGACCTGCAGCGGGAAGGACGGATCCTGAAAATCGAAGATTATACCCACAAGGTCGGATTTTCGGAACGGGGTCAGGTCCCCATCGAATATTATTTTACCGAACAATGGTTTCTTCGGATGGAAGAGCTGGCCCGCCCGGCGCTGGAGGCGGTCAATTCGGGCCGGATTCGATTTCATCCCGACCATTGGGTCAAGACCTTCAACCACTGGATGGAGAATATCCGAGACTGGTGCATCAGCCGTCAGCTCTGGTGGGGGCACCGCATCCCGGTCTGGTATCGCGGGGAGGAGGTGTACTGCGGCGTGGAACCGCCGGTAGGCGAAGGCTGGGAGCAGGATCCGGATGTCCTGGATACGTGGGCCAGTTCCTGGCTGTGGCCGCTGGGTGTCCATGATTGGCCGGAGGAATCGGACGATTTGAGTTATTTTTACCCCACCGACACCCTGGTGACCGGACCGGATATCATCTTTTTCTGGGTGGCGCGAATGATCATGGCCGGGCTGGAATTCCGGCAGGACATTCCCTTCCGGGATGTGTATTTCACATCGATCCTGCGGGACGAACAGGGGCGAAAATTCAGCAAATCCCTGGGCAATTCACCCAATCCGTTCGACCTGTTCGACCAGTATGGGACCGATGCAGTCCGGTTCGGCATCATGCTCATGGCGCCCCAGGGACTGGATGTCTTGTTCACCCATTCCCGGCTGGAAGTGGGCCGGAATTTCATGAACAAACTCTGGAACGCCTCCCGGTTCGTGCTCATGAATCTTCCGGACGGCCTTCCCTGGCCCCTGGACCTGCCGCCGTCGGAGGAATTGGATCTGCCGGAACGCTGGATTCTCAGCCGGTTCCAGCGGGCGATTCAACGCCTGAACCGGAACCTGGAGCGGTTCCATTTCAATGAAGGGGCCAAGGTGATTTATGAGTTCACCTGGAATGACTTCTGTGACTGGTATGTGGAAATCGCCAAGACGCGCTTCCGGGATCCTGACAGCTCCGCCGCCGAAACAGCCCGGAAAGTGGCCGTGGTCGTCCTCCGGGGAATCGCGGCTCTGCTGCATCCCTATGCCCCCTTCATTACCGAAGAATTGTGGAGTCATCTGAAACAACCCGATGAACCCGATCTGATCGTGGCTCCCTGGCCGCAGGTGGATCCTTCCCGGGTGGATGATCAGGGGGAACGGGACCTGGCGCTGATCCAGGAAACGATCACTTCCATCCGTACCATCCGGGGTCAGATGAATGTGCCTCCCCAGAAGAAAGGCCGGCTGGCGATTCGGGCGAATGCATCCCAGATTGCTCTGTTAGAGGGACAATTGGACATGATCCGGTTTCTGGGCAGCGTGGACGGCGTCGCCATGGATCCCCAGATGGAACGTCCCCCTCAGGCCGCCACGGCGGTGGTTCAGGGCATGGAATTGTTTCTCCCGCTGGAAGGTTTGATCGATATCGCCGTGGAAAAGAAGCGGCTGGAAAAACGGAAACGGGAGCTGGAGGGGCATGTCCAATCCCTGCGGCGGAAACTGGACAATGATCAGTTCCTGACCCGGGCGCCGGAAGCGGTGGTGGCGAAAGAAAGACAAAAATTGACCGAAATGACCGAGGAATTGAGTAAACTCGCCCACAATCTGGAGCTGTTGGAATGAGAGCTGTTCTCCTTTTTCTGTTGGGCGCCTTCCTGGGAGCCCAATCCCACCCCGGGGTGGTGATGACGATTTACAAAGACGGCTATGCCCTGGTCAAATCGGATGTAAAATGGGCATTTCCCACCCCTGGAAATACAGTCCGTCTGGGAAATCTCCCATCTGGAATTTTGGATACTTCACCCTTTTTACAGTTGACCAACGGTCGCGTTCTGGACCAGACACTCAAACGGGATCGATCTCAGGGATGGACCCGCCTGGAACATCTGATCGGCCAGGAGGTGGAAGTCCGGATCACCAATGAAAAATCACATACCGGTCGTTTGGTGGAGGTGGGTGCAGCTTCGATCACCCTACAGGAAAAAGAAGAAATTCGGGTCATTACCCGGGACAAAATCGATTACATCCTGACTGATGGCACCGTCACCGCCCATCCCACTTCTCCGGAATTGATCTGGCACCTGCAGTCCGCCGCGGAGGATACGGTCCGGGGAACATTGTTGTATTTTTCCAGTGGTTTCGAGTGGAAGGCGAACTACCGCCTCCTGATGGAAAGCAGCGGAACCGCTGCCCGTCTGGAGGTAGATGCTCAGGTGGCCAACCATTCTCAAGCGACGTATCCGGGCACCCATCTTCAGTTGGTAGAGGGGAAGCTGCAGCGTCCTACCTCCCCTCCGGTCCAGCCCCAGCCCATGGGGATGCGGGCCAAAGCGCTGGACGTGGAAAGTGCCGGCTATCCCGCCGAAAAATCTCTGGGTGATTTTCACATCTATCGCCTGGACCGGACCTACGACCTGACGCCGGGTGATCTGGTGTCGGTGCCGTTGTATGCCCCCCGGGACGTGACCTATCGAAAGACCTATGTCTTCGCCAGTTCGGAACGGTCCAGCAAGGAAGAACCCCTGAAACTGGAGTTGGAGCTGGACAATAGCGCCGAGAACCATCTCAACCTGCCGCTTCCGGCCGGAGTGATCCAACTGTTTCTGGAAACGGAAACGGGGCTGGAATTTCTTGGAGAAGACCAGTTCCGGCCGGTGCCCAAAGGGGAGACGGTCAAACTGGAAGGCGGCCGGGCCTTCGATGTGATCGGGAAGCGCAGGATTTTGAATTACAGCCAGCAGCGAAAAAGTGCCGAAGCCAGCATCGAGATCACGATTACGAATCATCGGGAGGAGTCGATCCAGGTCAAAGTGGTAGAAACCATCACCGGCAACTGGGTCATTCGGGACGAATCGGCGATGTACATCAAACAGGACGCCAATACGATCTACTTTCCTTCCACGCTGGAGCCCAACACTTCTCAGGTAATCACCTATACCTACCGGAAGTCCTGGAACTGAATTTGACGGCCGCTTCTGGGTTAGCCTTTTCCACTTCCATTCAGTATGTCCCCGGTGTGGGTCCCGCCCGGGCCCGGGCGTTTCAGGCAGCCGGTATCGAGACCGTAGAAGATCTTCTGTCCCACTTTCCCCGTCGATATCTGGATCGAACCCGTATCACCCCTATCCGGGCCCTCCAGGTGGGAGAAGTGGCGACCGTGGTAGGTACACTGCAAGTCTGCGGCGAACGGCCCACCCGCCGCCGGAAACTGTACCAGGCGGTGTTGAGCGACGGCACCGGCAATTTGAAGCTGGTGTGGTTCCAGGGCATTCCCTACGTGAAGAAAAGTCTGAAAGTGGGCGATCGTCTGGCGGTCTATGGCAAGGTGGAGTTTTACAACGGCTATCAACTGGTCCACCCGGAATATGATAAGCTAAACGAAAAGGAGGATCCTCTCAGCACCGGGCGTATCCTGCCCATCTATCCCCTGACCGGCGCCTGGAAACAGGTTCGATTGGAACAACGGGCGCTGCGAAAAATCATCCACACCATCTTGGAAGCCGCGGAAACGGCACCAGACATCTTTCCCCCTTCCGTGCGAGCGGCTTATCACCTGGTGCCGCGGGAAGACGCTTTTCGTTGGGTCCATTTCCCGGAGAGAGAAGATCAACTCACCCGGGCGGTTTTTCGCTTCAAATTCGAAGAACATTTTTTCCTCCAACTGTTGATGGCACTCCGTCGTCGCATGGTCCGGGAGGAAACAACCCGGCCCCTCGATCAGGTTGGGGACCTGGTGCGAAAGGTATATCGTCAGATCCCCTTTGAGTTGAGCGACGCCCAGAAAAGGGTCCTGCGGGAAATCCGCCAGGATCTGGCCCGGCCCAACCCCATGAACCGGCTGCTCCAGGGAGATGTGGGGTCGGGCAAAACCGTGGTGGCCCTGGTGGCGGCGGCCATCGCCGTGGAAAACGGCGCCCAGGTAGCGGTCATGGCTCCCACCGAAATTTTGGCGCAGCAGCATTACCGGACTTTCCGTCCCTTTCTGGATTCGGTTCAGATTTCCTGCGCCCTGCTGTTGGGGAAGACGCCCGTCGCCGAGCGGGAAAAGATCCTTCAGGCTCTCCGTCACCAACGACTGCAGGTGATCGTGGGAACCCATGCCCTGATCCAGGAGGATGTGGAATTTGCCCGACTGGGATTGGTGATTATCGATGAACAACATCGGTTTGGGGTGTTGCAGCGGGGGACCCTGCTGGAAAAAGGGTATCATCCCCATGTATTGGCCATGACGGCCACGCCTATTCCCCGAACATTGGCTCTGACCTATCACGGCGATATGGAGGTTTCGATCATCGATGAACTGCCTCGGGATCGGCAACCGGTAGTTACCCGGGTCGTTCCGGCCGAACGCCTGCCGAAGGTTTACCAGTTCATGCGGGAAGAAATCCGGAAGGGCCGTCAGTGCATGGTGGTCTATCCGCTGGTGGAGGAGTCGGAAAAATCGGATTTGAAAGCCGCCGTGGCCGCCCGGGAAGAATTACAGTCCGGCGTGTTTCGGGGTTTATCAGTAGGTTTGCTGCACGGGAAAATGAAAAAACCGGACAAAGACGCCGTCATGGAGGCCTTCGCCCGCAACGAAGTGGCTGTGCTGGTGGCGACCACCGTGATCGAGGTGGGGATCGATGTCCCCAATGCCACGGTGATGTTGATCGAACATGCGGAACGCTTCGGCCTGACCCAGTTGCATCAATTGCGGGGCCGGGTGGGGCGAGGCCGGGAAAAAGGCTATTGCATTCTGGTGCATCGCGGATCCACGGACC
>RFIZ01000168.1 GCA_003695105.1 Fidelibacterota bacterium | reverse complement strand
GGACAGAATATCGATATCATCGGAGATGTCCCCACCGGTTGTGACAGCGATTACCTGATTACCGTCACCAACACGACCAAGTATGATACCAAGAATGCCGGAGCCGGGTACGGTCTTACCACCATCGATCTGGGCGCTCCCGGCACGGGAATTTTGAGTCTGTCGTCTTCCGGAGCCACCGGTACCTCCACCGGTACGTCCATGGCCTCGCCCCATGTGGCCGGAGCCGTAGCCTTCCTGCATTCCATCGTGACGGCCGGCTTTGCCCAGTTTTACAAAACGCATCCGGCAGAAGGGGCGCTGATGGTGAAAAACTGGATTCTGGCGGGGGTGGACTCCATCCCGGACCTGGCCAACACCACGGTCAGCGGTGGACGGTTAAATCTGTATAATTCGACCCTGTTGGCTCTGAATGTCATGGGATCCGATTCCACCGATCCCAATCCGGTCACCGACCTGGCGGCGGATACCAGTCACTGGTACCAGGTCACGCTGACCTGGACCGATCCCACCACGACGTTTGGGGGCGATACCCTGCCGGCATTTGTGATCGATGTCTATCGGGACGACAGTCTCCGGGGAACGGTACCGTCGGGAGTGGAATTCTATCATGAAGGGCAACTGACGGGAGGACAAACCTATCGCTATTCCCTGATCACGCGCCTGGTGGAATCCCACGCCGTGAGTATCCCGGCAATCCTGACGGTCACTGTTTCCGGCGGTGATTGTCTGGCCGGGGATGTGTCACTGGACGGTCGCGTGGATCTGCTGGATGTCATTACGGAAATGCAATTTATTCTGGGCTTCCGTCCGCCTGACCCGTCCATCACCTGCCAGGCCGATGTGGACTTTGACAATGAAATCACGGTCTACGATCTACTCGGTATTGCCGACCGGCTGAATTCCCGGTAGCCGGCGCAAAAACCAAATCCCCGTCTTGTGGCGAATCAGGGGAGGTAAGACGGGGATTGGAGGACCGAATGAGGAAATCGGTACTATTTCATGAGGGTCAATTTGGTGACTCTTTGAGCCCGGCCGGCCCGGAGGGTCAAGAAATAGATGCCCGAACTGTACCGGCGGACGGGCTTCAACCGGGCAAAAATCTATTCCACCCTGAGCAAAATGGTGGTCCGGGGCATGTGCAGTGAGAGGATCGACGGACGGAATCGTTTCTTTACGGCGCTGGACCCGGAAACGGTGAAAAAATCCCTCATCCAGCAGTGGGAAAATGATAAACAAAGCAAATACGAACTGGCGGAATCGTTGTTCAACCGGCTGGAGGAACATTATAAGAATGCGGGAAACGGCACCCCCCGCAATATCGTTGAATTGATTCGCAATCCGAACAACATCCATAATCGATTTTTACAATTGATCGAAGGGTGCCGGAAGGAATTACTGGCCTTCAATCGTCCGCCCTTCGCCGCCACCACCCAGAAGGCCCGGGACGTTCAGAACCAGGCCCAGATCGAGGCGATGGATCGGGGCGTCATCATCAAATCCATCATCGATCTGGAAGGGGTAAAGGGAAAAAACCTGGAATACGAAAGCATTCACAAAAACGATCTGTTACGGGTCACACCGCACCTGCCCATTAAATTATTCATCTTCGACCGTGAAAAAGTGTTCATCGGGCTGCCCTCCACGACCGAAGGCGGGTTCAATCATTTTACCATGATGTATGTCAATGACGCCGGCTTCGGCGAATTGTGCGGGATCGCCTTCGACGACATCTGGGATAAATCCCTGCCCGTGGAACGAATCGAAGGGAATCACGTGGTCTGGTCTCAGACCGAGTGACCTGGCCGGTTACTCCTGCAACAATTCATCCACTTTTCGTACCAGCCGGGCAAATTCGTCCGGATCAAAGAGCCGGGTCAGACATACGATTTTCCCGTCCCGGTCGATCAGCACATTCCGGGTTACCCCGCTTTCCAGGGCAGCGAAACGGCTGAAAATCTCAGCTCCCGGGTCGAGAGCCAGGGGATAGGTGATTCCCATTTCGCGGGCGAATGCCGCCACGGTATCGGCCGGCTCATCCCGGTCGACCCCGACCATGACCAGGCCCTTATCCCGGTAGGGCTGCCAGATTTCCCGCTCCAGATGGGGCATTTCTTTCCGGCAGACGGAACACCAGCTGGCGGTAAATTGCAACAGCACGACCTGTCCCCGCAGCTCCTTTGTCCGGAGGATATTGCCATCCAGCAGTTGGAGCGTCACGTCGGGACAGGGATCGCCCACCTGGACGATATATCCCCGGGCGTCGGGACGGGGTTGGGCGGCCGTCAGCGACAGGAGGAGTCCCCAGAGACATTTCCGCAGCCTATTCATCCAGGTACCCCTGGGCTTGCATCCATTCATCCGAAACAAATTTGCTGAGGTAATTCCGGATTCCGTCCGCCAGAATCAGGAGACACTTTTCTCCGGCTTTCAAATCCCGGGCGGCCTGGAGTCCCGCCCAGGCGACGGCGCCGCTGGAACCGCCGGCCAGCAAACCCTCTTCCCGGATCAGACGCCGGGCCATGAGGAAGGAATCTCTGTCCGTGATTTTCACGTATCGATCCACCAGGGAATTGTCCAACACGTCGGGAAAAAAGTCATAGCCAATCCCTTCCACCTGGTAAGGAAACACTTCATCCCCTCCGCCCAGAATGGATCCATAGGGATCCACGCCCACTACTTTCAGGTCGGGAATGGCTTCCTTCAGACGACGGGCAACCCCGGTGATGGTTCCGCCGGTGCCCACACCGATGACCACCATCTGGAGGTCGGTGCCGAAGTCCTCCAGAATTTCCTCCGCGGTTCCGTAGTAATGGGCATCGGGGTTATCCGGATTGGCGTATTGGTCCAGAATGTGGGCGTTGGGAATGTCCCGTTGCAGGCGTTTGGCGACTTCGATGAGACCCTCCGGATCATCGTGAGCCGCTTCCGTAGGGGTCCGGTAGATGGTGGCTCCCAGGGCCTCCAGCACGCGCTGTTTTTCCATGCTCATCTTTTCGGGCATGGTGATGATCATGCGGTACCCTTTGACGGCGGCCGCCAGGGCCAGACCGATGCCCGTATTGCCCGACGTGGGTTCAATCAGCGTATCTCCCGGCCGGATCCGGCCGGCCTTCTCCGCCTCTTCGATCATGCGGATTCCGATGCGATCCTTCAGGGAACCGCCGGCATTGAAAAATTCGCATTTGGCGTACAGGGTACAGGGTAGCTCCCGGCCGATGCTGTTCAGGCGAATGACGGGCGTGTTCCCGACCGCTTCCAGGACTGAGTTCAAAATCATGGTGTTCCTTTCCGGTCCGTTGAGATGGAAATTTGATTGACTGTATATTCTCGGGAATTTATTGAGAGGGAATCCATGAATCGACTGAAAAATAAGGTAGCGGTGATTACGGGTGCCGGCCGGGGGATCGGCCGGGCGACGGCCATCAAATTTGCCCGGGAAGGGGCCCGGGTGGTGATTGCCGAATATGATGACAGAACGGGAAAACAAACGGCGGAAGACATCCGGGCGCAGGGAGGAACGGCCACGTTTCAACCGGTGGATGTGAGCCGGGAGGAGAGTGTATCGGCCTGTTTCCAGGCAATTGCCCGGGAACAGAAACGCCTGGATATCCTGGTGAATAACGCCGGCATCCTCCTGGACTCGACTCTGAAGAAGCTGGATCCGGACCAGTTCGACCGGGTGATTGCCGTCAATTTGCGGGGAGTTTATTTATGTACCCGGGCGGCGGCCGACATTATGCGCGAGCAGGGCAGCGGGGTCATCCTGAACGCCTCTTCGGTGGTGGCTCATTACGGCAATTTCGGTCAGACCAATTACGTGGCCGCCAAGGCCGGGGTCATCGGCATGACCAAGGTCTGGGCCCGGGAACTGGGGAAAGACGGTATCCGGGTCAATGCCGTGGCGCCGGGGTTCATCGAAACCGATATGACTGCTGGCATTCCTGAAAAAATTCTGAACCTGATGACGGACAAAGTACCCCTGAAACGAATGGGGCAGCCGGAAGATATCGCCAACGCCTATTGTTTCCTGGCTTCCGACGAAGCCGCCTACATCAACGGCGCCGTGTTGAATGTGGACGGGGG